>JAOZOM010000024.1 GCA_029933275.1 Anaerolineales bacterium
GCGGTTTTTTTCGCCACAAATGCTTGAATACATATTAATGGGGATTTTATCCCCGTGCGGATTGCGATTAACACCCAAAAAGGAAGCACCTTATGCAAAAAAAAATCACAGAAAAAGGCGCATTACTCACCCCGGATGGAGAATTATCCCAAGTCGGCTGGTCGCCACACCCCTTATTAGATTCAAATCTCGAAGACGCTCGTTTTTATGCGCTACGTTCTCTGCAATTTCTGCGCGTCAAACGCTGGGATTATTACGCCATTTTCACGCCCAAGCGTTTTTTCTCCGCCACAGTTGCCGATCTCGGCTACGCGGGCAATGTTTTTGTCTATACCCTAGATTTTGAAACTGGCGAATTGCATGAAGAAGGGCTTGTAATTCCGCTGGGAAAAGGCATCGAATTGCCGCGCAACAGCACCGAAGGAATCACTTCTTTCTCCGGTCAGGGCGCAACGCTGACCTTCACCGTCAAAGATGGCAAACGAAACCTCTTCATAGATTGGGCAAATTTCCATGATGGACGCGGAATCAAAGCCAAAATTGATTTGATTGAACCAACGGGACACGAATCCATGAATCTCGTCATCCCTATCCCGCCCAAGCGATTTTATTTCAATCGCAAAATCAACTGTCTCCCCGCATCGGGATATATTCAATACGGCGATTTTCGCGAAGAATTACGTCCAAACGAAGCTCTAGGATCACTGGATTGGGGGCGCGGCGTTTGGGAATATAGCAGTTTCTGGAACTGGGCGAGTGCCTCTGGCTTTTTACCGGACGGGCGCACACTTGGTCTCAACTTGGGATGCGGCTTCGGAGACATCCGCGCGGCGACCGAAAACGCCATCATCGTAGATGGGAAAATCCACAAACTGGAGCAAGTCCCCTATCTTTACGATTCAAGTGATTATATAAAGCCGTGGATATTCCGCGATAACCAAAATCGCCTTGATTTGACCTTTATCCCTTTCAGAGATCGCACCGCGCGCACCAACTTGGGAATCATCTTCAGCGAAGTCCATCAGATGTTCGGACGATATAACGGTCACGTCATTTTAGATGATGGAGAAAAGCTAGAAATTCACGATCTAATTGGCTTCGCCGAAGAACATCACGCACGTTGGTAGGTTAAATCCTTTTCCTCGATACGTCAGCTTTACTTTTTTTTGCATACCTGCTATGATGGATTTATATGAGCAGAGAACGGTTTATCAAAACGGTTTCTGAACGATATATTCTTCCTAAGAGAAGAGGTGGTGGGCTAATTAAAATCGAAGTCTGGGAGAATAAAGATGGTGAACTTGTGAAATATAGTTTTGCCTACATCAATCACCAAATATCTTCAAAAGATAATGGGCGCGTTATTGGCTACGATAACGCGCATCATTCCCACCACAAACATATTTTAGGCGAAATATATCCTGTTGAAAATTTCACTACTTACGAAGATTTACTGAACCGTTTTGAAGAAGAATTAAAGGAATTTATCAAATGAGTACAAATATAAAATCTGGGAATCTATCCGATTTTTTTGACTCTGCTAGAGAGACCGCCAAAGAAATTGACGCGGGGCAAAAAACATCGCCCAAAAATACGATTTGGGTTGATTCAAAGGATTTTCGAGATTTACTCAAACCGGAAAGAACCGATTTGATACAGTTCTTAAGGCAAAATAATCGTGTCGTCTTCTCTGAATTAATGCAAGCGATGGAACGCTCCCCCGCGAGTTTGAATAAAGATTTGGGCATCCTATCTAAATATCAACTGATTCGAGTTTTCAAGGAGCCAAATCCCGGACATGGGATGCGGAAAGTCATTGAATCTACGTTTGATAATGAACCGATACGGATGGTGACAGAAATTTAATTTCTCTACAAAAGACCCCGTTCCCTTCAAAGGGAACGGGGTCTTTTTTCTTTTTGCTTTCTCTCTTACTCCCAATAGACCTCATATTTAATCCCGCGCTCGCGGAGGGATTCCATGATTTCGACTGCGGGGGCAGCCAATTCCATACGATGTGCGCCCGCGCCGATTTTTTGGCGGGCTTGGAAACCCATCATCACCGCGCAATGCCAGCCGGTGAGACGTTCCATCGCAGTGAAGCCGGTTTCTTCATCGAAGCGGTCAATCAGGTCAATGGTAACGGTAGATTCTTTCCCCTCTTTTTCCCCGATACCGATGGCGCGCATAATGCCAATATCTTTCACATTTTCCGCGTTGATATGGGGCGCAAGTAGGGTGTGATAAAGATCGCGCGGGACGATACTTTGCCCATTTACATCAATCGGCTCTTCGGAGAAAAGCCCCAGCCGTTTATAGGCTTCGAAGGTGTGCATATGACCGGGGTAGCGCAAGACTTTATTTTCGTAGCGTTCCAATTTGCCGAGATGCGTTTGCGGTGTGGTGGACATGCTCCCCGAAATAACAAAGGCTTCGAGTTCGCCCAAAGGCTCAAAAGTGATTATTTCGCGCTCGGTGAAAGTCGGAACGTAGGTAATTTTGCCATCACGGATGAAGGTGGCATCTCCGCTGTATTCGTTGGTTAGCCCGTTGATATGGTAGGTCATCGCGTATTTCCACGGGGCGATGGGTTCGAGGGGCAAACCGGCATCGTAGAGAATAACTTCGCGCGGCTTGTCGAGCAAATCCATGACGTAGACTGCCATCGTGTTGATGAGACCGGGTCCCATCCCACAATCGGGGACGATGCTTACGCCCGCGGCTTTGGCTTCTTCGTCTAATTCGAGTTGTTCCCAAACAATATCAGTATTGCCGCCCATATCGCAGAGGCTAACACCTTTTTCTATGCAGGTTTTGGTGATTTCTACGTTGAAATAGTAGGGAACCGCGCTCAGGGCGACATCAATGCCATCCATAAGGGAGGCAAGCTGACTTGAGTCCGAGGCGTCTGCTTGCGCCGGTGAAGCTACATCTCTGCCGATAAGTTGGTTGACGCGCTTTGCCGCGCGCGCTGCCGCGTCCAAATCCATATCTGCCATGATAATTTGGCTGGCTTCGCCGAATTTTGCGAGGTCGTAGGCGGCGGCTGTCCCCTGTTTTCCCGCGCCGATGATGAGGTAACGATAGGTCATTGTAAAATTCTCCTTGTAATTTTAGTAGGAAGAAAAGTGTACGCCGAAAGGGCTTTTTCGTGAAGGATGGAGAGTTAGAAAGGTTAAATTTTCATTAGAGTTCAACACAATACTTGACATTCCCCTCCTGTTTTTGTATAGTGAGACATCACTTATATTGGCACAGTTGCTTTCGCGCTTCCGTGCCTTTTATTTTGTCTTCCACTCCTAGCCTTTCTTTTTAGGGCTAGTGGGGACAAACGGAGCATTATGATTGAAGTAAAGTCATTAAGCAAAGATTACGGCAAACGGCGAGCCGTGGATGCAATCAGTTTTGACGCGCAACAGGGCGAGATTGTCGGCTTTCTCGGTCCGAATGGGGCGGGAAAAACGACCACAATGCGCATCCTGACCGGTTACTTGCAGCCCACCGATGGCGAGGCGAGCGTAGCGGGCTTTGATGTGGTTGAAGAATCGCTCGAAGTGCGTAAACGAGTCGGCTATTTGGCAGAGAGCGTTCCACTTTACGCCGATATGCGTGTTTTTGACCAACTTAAATTTATGGCAGAGTTGCATCATCTCAAAAATGCGGATGCGCGTGTGATGGAGACTTTGGCAATGGTCGGGATGCAGGATCGTGCTGGGGGCTATATCGCTAAACTCTCCAAGGGGATGCGTCAACGGGTGGGATTAGCCCAAGCACTTTTGCACGAACCGGAAGTGTTGATTCTCGACGAGCCGACTATCGGACTTGACCCTACGCAGGTTGTCGAAGTCCGCAACTTGGTACGTGAAATTGGCAAAGAGCGGACAGTGCTTCTCTCCACGCATGTTCTTTCAGAAGCACAACAGCTTTGCGACCGCGTTTTGATTATCAACAAAGGCAAGATTGTTGCTGAAGATACGCCCAGTGCGCTGGGATCGCGCTTAGCAGGTGCGGAACGGGTGGAACTCCGTGTACGGGGGGATGCGAATGCGCTCGCCGAAAAAATTGCAGAAATAGATGGGGCGCAGGATATCCGCATCCATAACGAGGGCAAGCTGGAATTCGCGTTCGTTGCGGAAAAAGATATTCGTCCACAAGTGGCGCGTTTGATTGTCGAATCCGATTTTGATTTGCTAGAGATGAAATCCCTCGGGATGAGTCTCGAAGATGTTTTCCTTCAATTGATTAAAGAAGAGGGGAAGAAAAATGCGTAATATCTGGACACTCGCGAAGAAAGAGTATAAAAATTATTTTAATAGCCCGATTGCTTATATCGTTGGGTTTGTGATTTTGCTGGTTTTGGGCATTTTCTTTGCCCTGAATATCACCTACCTGACGTTGAATTCTTATTTATCTTACGGTGCGGCTCCCGATGTGGGCGTGGTGACGGGACCTTTTGCTTTCATGCTCGTTCTTTCGACTCCCGCGTTAACGATGGGCTTACTCGCCGATGAAAAACGGATGGGGACGATGGAATTGCTGATGACCGCCCCCCTGCGAGATGTGGAATTGGTGGTCGGGAAGTGGCTGGGCGCATTCCTCTTTATGCTAACCGTGATGGCGATTACGCTGATTTTCCCAATTATGATGTTTTTCTTGGTTTACCCGGGCATTGACGGTGGACAAGTTTTTGGCGCGTATTTAGGAATTATGCTCATCACTTCGGCTTTTCTGAGCATCGGTGTTGGGATTTCTGCCCTTTTTAGCAATCAACTTGCCGCATTTTTTACCACACTGATTACCTTTATCGTTCTATGGTGGATTATCGGTTTTCCTGCCAATATTTTGCCCGCTGGCTCGGATATTTTTCATTATCTTGATATGCAAACTCATTTTTATAATTCTTTAAACGTGGGCGTAATCAAACTCACGGATATTATCTATTTTCTCAGCTTAACCGCGTTGGGCTTATTTATCGGCAAGTCGGCGGTTGAAATGCGGAGGCTACAATCATGAAAAAAGAAAAAGTAGCCCTCATTGCGCCCTTGTTTTCTCTGCTCGCGTTGATTACGGCGATTGTCGTCCTTTTTCTCAAAGGCATTCAGGCGGTTGGTTTGTATACCCCCGCAAATCCTGAAGCTCTCACCCTCGCGTTACAAATTAGCGGAGCGGTTTTCATTTTGGGCTTGGCAATTTACGCCATTATTTTGCCCGAAAAAACGCGCCAAATCCTAACCGGAAAAAACGTGCGCTACGGGAGCAATTTGCTCATCATTTCCCTTGCTTTTCTCGGTATTTTAGGCTCGCTGAATTATCTTGCCTATAAAAATCCGCAAAAATGGGATTTGACCGCCGAGAAATCCCATACCCTCGCGCCGGAAAGCATTGAGATTTTGGACGCGCTCCCCGAAAAAGTCATGGCGATTGCTTTTTTCTCCGCCAATACGCCGATAGATTTCGCCGAGCAAATTCTGCTCGATTTCAAGGCAAATAGCAAAGGCAAATTCGATTATCAATTTGTAGACCCCGATCTAAATCCCGTTGAAGTGCGCGAGGCGGGCATCACCGGGGACGGCAAAATCCTGCTCAAGATGGGAAACCGCCAAGAGATTGTCCCCGCAGCTTCTGAGCAGGAATTATTGCGCGGGATGCTGCGCTTGATTAATCCGAATGAGCGCGCAGTTTACTTTTTAACGGGAGATGGCGAATACGACACCGAAACGCTCGGAGAGCGCGCCGTGACGCTCGCCTTAAATAGCCTATACGGGAAAAATTACACCGTCCAGCCCCTCAACTTGCTTGCTGAAAACGCGATCCCGGACGATGCGCTGAGCGTGATCATTGTTGGGGCAACCAATCCCCTCTCCGAAAAAGAGATTGCCCTTCTCGATGCTTATCTCGCCGAGGGCGGTGGTTTAGTCGCGTTGATTGACCCCACGCCTATCAGCGAGCTAAACGCCGAAGAGGATAGTCTCGCCGCGTATCTCGCTGAAACGTGGGGTGTTCTTTTAGACGATAATATTATCGTAGACCCTTCATCCAATCCACCTTCGGATGCGGTTGCATATAGTTATGCCTTGCACCCCATTACGGAGAAGATGAATAATATCTCGGTTTATTTCCCCTTTGCGCGATCTTTGCAATTTGAAGAGAGAGAGAATCTGACCCAAACATCCCTCGCGTGGACAATAGACCGCGCCTGGGGCGAAAGTGATTTCTCTGCCCTCGAATCGGATGGGGAACCCGTTGCTTTTGATGAGGAAGAAGATTTACCCGGTCCCTTAGCGATGGCGATCTCGGTGGAGAATCTCGTCACAAAAGGACGCGTGGTCGTCTTCGGGAATGCGGTTTTTGCCGGAGACGAGGCTTTCGAGGCTTACGGCAACGGCGATTTCTTCATCAACGCGATCGATTGGGCAGCCGAACAAGAAGATTTGCTCAACTTGACTCCTAAAAAACAAGTTCAGCGTACTTTTCTCCCGCCGAATGATTTCCAACTGATTACCATCCTTTTGGGCGCAATTTGCCTTTTGCCGAGTATGATGATTTTGGGCGGTTTTCTGGCGTGGATGAAGAGGAAGAAACGAGGTTAGTTTTTAGAACCTTTAGTATGCGCCGTTCTCTTTGGATTTTACTTGCTCTGCTCGCGGTGCTAATTGCGCTCATCTTTTTTCTTAAAAAAAGAGAAGTACCTCTTGTTGAAGAGGATCTTCCGCCAGTGCAAAAATTTCTCTTTGCGGAGAAAGAATCGCCTATTATCGGGTTGGAGATTGAGACGGAGTATTTTTCTCTCTCTTTAGCGCGTGGCGTGAATGGGCTTTGGGTCGCGGTTAAGCCGGAGGGCGCGGCGGTTTCGCAGGGGATGGTCGAAGCCGCACTTTCTCAGCTTCGGGCGTTGCCGCTTTTGGCGGAGAATCTCAGCCTCAGCCCTACGGATGTTGGGATCGGCTCGCAAGCATCAATCACGCGCGTTCGCTTTGCAGAGGAAGGTGAATCCGCTTTTCGGGTAGGGTATCCCACGCCCAGCGGACGCGGATATTATATCCAATATGAAGAGGCGAAAATCGGCATTGTTGCTAAAGATAGTCTCGATGCTTTTTTTAGACTCTTGGATTTCTTCGAGTAGAAAATGTAACATTCTTTAGGTTTTTTCATCTAAAGGTAGCTGTTGAATTTCTTTCTGAAAAAGTGTATGCTGAGTAAGCATAGTTTTTAAAAAATAAAAAGCGAAAAGGTGTTTTAAAAAAATTATGAGCAATAAAGTTTTGATTGAAGTGGAAGAAAAAGCCTCCCCCGGGATTATCAAATTGCTAACGTTGGGGCGAAAAAAGAAATTCGTCACTTTTGACGATATTTTGAATGTATTCCCCTCTGCAGAGCAAGATGTGGCGCAACTTGAAGAGGCGTTTGCTTCTTTATTGAGTGCGGGAATTCCTTTTATTGAAGACGCTACTTTACCCGGTCCTTCTGATGATGAATTGGATAAGACAACGGAAGAGGAAGATAAGGAAAAAATCGACCAGAATGTCTCTGAGGATTATTTGGCAAATATCGACACCAAAGACACGATTGGTTTGTACCTTAAAGAGGTGAGCCGCGTGCCGCTTCTGACCGCAGAGGAAGAGGTGGAATTAGCCCAGCGTATCGAGCGTGGACGTATGGCGCGTGAAGAACTGGCAAGAGGGCGCGTGAGCCTGATCCGCCGCACCGAGTTACGCCGATTGATTGAAGATGGTTGGGCGGCTCGTGAACATCTGATTACCGCGAATTCCCGTTTGGTGATTTCTGTCGCTAAAAAATATATGGGACGAGGCGTGCCTTTTCTCGATTTAATCCAAGAGGGGAATATCGGCTTAATTCGGGCTACCAAAAAATTTGATTATCGGCGTGGACATAAATTCAGCACCTACGCAACTTGGTGGATTCGCCAAGCTGTGACGCGCGCGATTGCCGATCAGGGGCGCACGATTCGCGTTCCCGTTCACATGGGCGACCAAATTAACAAATTGCTTCGTGTTCAGCATCAACTCACCCAAAAGTTGGGACGCGCTCCCTCTGTGGAGGAATTGGCAGAGGCTCTCGAAGTGCCTCCTAAAAAAGTGGAACATATGATTCAGGTGGCACGCCGTCCGCTTTCTCTGGAACTGCCGACCGATAACGAAGAAGATTCTGTCTTGGGCGATTTCATCGAAGACCAAGATTCCCCTCCCCCAGATGATACGGCAACGCATCATCTCCTCCAAGATCATCTCGTTGAAGTGATGGAGAATCTCCCTCCGCGCGAAGTTCGCATTTTGCAATTGCGCTACGGGATTTTGGATGGGCAAGCCTATACCCTCGAAGAAGTCGGGCGCAAAATGGGCGTGACGCGCGAACGCGTTCGCCAAATCGAAGCCCAAGCCCTAAGCCGCTTGCGGCACCCCTCCGTGCGGCGCAAACTGCGCGATTATTTGGGGGAGTGAGCAGTAGACCTGTAGACTAAAAATATCCTCGCTTTTTTGAGTGGGGATATTTTCTTTTAAGATACAATAAAGTCATATCCCCCTTTTGTATTCTTTCATGGATTCTAATGGAATGAAAAAACCATCCTTCGACTCTCTTTTTATCGCCGTAGCTCTCCTTCTCGTCTTCATTCTCCTCACGCGCACGCCGATAGATGCCGATCAATGGTGGCATCTCCGTTCGGGAGAAGAAATGGTCACGCAGGGGCAAATCCTTCTAAAAGATATTTTCTCTTACACCCGCTACGGCGCAGATTGGGTGAACGCGTTTTGGCTTTCGGATATTCTCCTCTATCTGACCTTCAAAACAGGGAGCTACTTTGCCCTCGCTGGTTTTGTCTCGTTTATGGGCGTTGCCACTTTTTACCTTGCTCAAAAGCAAATTTCCGCCCCTGCCTTCCTAAAAGCTCTCCTCATTATTCTCGCCGCCCTCACCGCCGCGCCGATTTGGACTCCCCGCCCGCAACTTTTCTCATTTTTTCTTCTCGCTCTTCTCGATTATTGGCTCTTTTCCTTAAAAAATAAATTCGATAAATCTTATTGGCTCCTTATTCCGCTTTTTGCGCTCTGGGCAAACCTACATGGCGGTTATATTTGGGGGATTCTCCTCTTGATTGCCTTTTTAGTTGGCGAAACCTTCGAAAATTGGTTTGGGGATGCCAAAAAAGCCCTCCCATTTCCTGTACTCAAGAAATTGTTCCTTTTCACCATTCTCGCTTTTTTCGCTGTCCTCCTTAATCCAAATACGTTTGAGCTTTGGCGGCTTCCTTTTCACACCCTCGATGTTTCCCTCAGCATCCAAGAATGGCATTCGCCCGACTTTCACCAAATCAGCTTTCATCCCATGCTCTGGATGCTCTTTCTGCTCATTTTTTCGCTCGGAGCCTCTAGCAGAAAACTCTCGTATAGCAATCTCTTCAAAGTTTTGGGATTTTCCTATCTCACTTTCATTTCACAGCGGAATGTTGCCCCTTTTGCGATTATTCTCTTCCCGATTTTAGGAAATCAACTTTCTTTTCTCTGGGATGAAGACCTCGCGCCGCGCGTGTTTCAACTTGCTCGGCACGAAAAAGCAGATTCTACCCCTCAACAACTTCCGTTAAAATTAACGCGTCTCCTCAACGGGATTCTCATCTCGCTCATCCTCCTCGCCGCATTGGGAAATCTCTACCTCCTCACCCGTCCGGCGATGGTGGATAAAAATTATCCAGTCGCCGCATTGCAGTGGATTAAAGAGAATCAGCCCGAGGGCGCACTTTTCAATTCCTATAATTGGGGTGGTTACCTGATTTGGAACCTGCGCGAATATCCCGTTTTCATTGATGGACGCGCCGATCTCTACGGCGAGGAACTGATTGGTCAGTGGAAGCAAGTTACGGCTGGGGGCGAAGCAGCGCAGCAAATCCTAGATGAGTGGGATGTGCATCTCATCCTCCTAGAGCCGAGTTGGAGGGTTATTGATGAATTATCGCAACATGGTTGGGAACTTCTTTACGAAGATGAAATGAGTGTGGTATATGGAAAATAGAAAGAGTATTTGGAAAATTCTGTTTTTTGTGTGGATGCTTTTTATATTAGCAGCTTTTTATGTTGTTCAGAAGCCCGTTTTTTTTCAATATATAGATGCTTTTACACAAACGGTTGCTTCTTTTGGACTATTTATACTTCTTATTGTAAATTCCTTTAGCATTGGTATTCTTTTTTTATCATGGATTCAAGATAGCCATATAAGGCTTTTACTTGGTTCTATTTTAGGACTTGGTTTTTTAGGAATACTTGGCTTTCTCTTTGCTTCTGTAGGGGTAACACACCCCTTTTTCATACTAGGGGTGCAAGGTTTGTTTTTTAGTGCCTTACTGATAAAAAAGAAATTACCGATAGCTGAATTTATTAAGTTTTTCCGAATGCTTGCGAAAGCAACAAAGGAAGCACCAAAAGGAGTTTTATTTTCCATACTCATAATGACGGGATTTTCTTTTCTTCTCACATTTACCCCCCCCGTAGACTCCTTTGATGCTTTGTTATACCATTTAACCGTTCCTGCTTTATGGATACGGGACGGTGGGTTGCGAGCTTATAATATGCCCCCCTATTGGTTCCCATCATTAGTAGAAGGGGCTTATTTTTGGGGAGTAGCGTGCAAAAATGATATTGTGCCACAAATGTTGCATTTTTCTTGGGCTTCGCTTTCGCTACTAATCACATGGTTTTGGACACGCCAGATAGCAAATGAAAAACTTGCTTGGTGGTCAGTTGCACTTGTTTTTTCAATGCCCTCTTTTCCTTGGGTAGCTTCGTGGGCTTATACTGATTTTGCTCTTGCGAGTTTTTCCTTAGGCGTATTCTATTCACTCTGGTATGGGAAAGTTATCAAGGATGATCGTTTTCTCTATTTAGGTGCGGTTTTCGCGGGCTTGGCGATGGGTGTTAAATACACATCGTTTATTGTACCTATAGGAGCGGGGCTTCTTTTATTTATTTGGGGAAAAGATAATTACTCAAGACTTTTCAAGCAGCTTATTCATTTTTCTCTTGTCTCTGTAGCAGTTGGTGGTATATGGTATCTCCGAAATTGGATACTCATGGGGAATCCTGTTTACCCCTTTGTTTTTGGAGGGCACTATTGGGATATATTTCGCGCAAACTGGTATGCAGAAGTAGGTACGGGAATAGGATGGTCTCTCAAAGAATGGGCATTACTGCCTCTTAGTATAACTTTGGGAGTTCGGGATGCCACCTTCTTTGATGGGAGGATTGGGCCTCTCTTTCTGTTTTTTTTACCTTTTATTCCAATCGTTTATAAGCAATTTTCAACCGAAGATAAGGCAAAAAAAAGTGCATTAACAGCAATTGGTATTTTTTCAGGCTTAAGTTTTATTTTTTGGGCTTTCGGAGTTTCAAGTACACAGGCCCTTTGGCAGGCACGCTTGCTTTTCCCCGCTCTAATTTTACTTTCTATACCGTTGTCACTAGGAATAGCCATCATTGAGAAACATGATAACAAGGCTCTAAAGTTAAGTTTTATCGTAAAGACAGTAATTACAATCGTATTATTTGTAAACCTTATTGATTTGGGAATGAATGTAATTCGTCGAAATCCTCTTTCACTTATCTTGGGAATAGAAACAAAACAGTCTTATATTGAAAACCGACAGCCAGCTTACGCTGCCACCATTAAATTAGTAAATACGACGCCAGAAAACGCCTATATTTATTTTTTATTTGAGCCCAGAAGCTATTGGATGCCGCGCAAGGTTTTCCCTGACACCTTGCTTGATAATCTTCCACATGATATTTTCTCATATGAAAATGCGGCAGAAATTATACATTTTTGGCAAGAACAAGGATATTCTCACGTTTTATTATCTAGACGTGGCGCGGATTTCATTATCACCAATAAGGCTCTCTCATTAGATAGGATGGAAGCAATTCTTGCCGAATTGGAAGAAGAGCTTATTTTTTTTGGAGAAACAGAAAATTCTGCTTACATCTTATATGAGATTCCTAAAAGTGAAAATTGAAAGGAGCATACCATGCCCGAACTACTTTGCCAGCAAGATAGCTATTTGAAAGCACATCAACATTATAAAAAGAAATTGTGATATTGGTTATCCATAGATGTTTAGTTTTTGTGCCAGTGGATTTTTCTTGCACACATTCAGTAATATTGAGATAATGTACTTCTTTTTCCCCTTAATAATCATCTAGAAATAAATTCCTAAGGATTCACCATATATGCCCTACAGGGTACAAAGTCACAAAGGTCACGAAGAATTCTTTTGCGACACTTTGCCTGCACTGTGTGCAAGCACACGTGTATTCTCCGTGTTTCTGTGGTGCGCTTTTCGAGAAGTTGTTTTTAGATGTCCACTTAGGTTTGTCCTAAAATAACAAGTGCCGGATTAACTGTCAATCTCCACGGATTTACGCTAATTTAAAAAACATATTTAGCGAAGATTAGTGTAAATTAGCAGTTTGAAAATGCCTGTCTAAAGAAATATTTATACTTGATTTGCAAACTCTGATTGATCGAGCAAATGTCGTTGGCTTTGAAGGGCAAAGGAACTTCCATCAATAGCGCGCATTGTCGCTAAAATGCCATGCAAATGGTCAATCTCGTGTTGGAGAAGTTCAGCTTCTGCGTTATCAATGATGCGAGAAATTTCTTTTCCGTCTTTATCCATATAACTAATGCGGCAAGTTTTGTGCCGTTTCACTTTGACCAAAATATCAGGGAAACTCATGCAGTCATCCCATAATTCCATTTTCTCTTCACTGAAGTCGCTAAGCGTTGGATTAATGAGCAACTCTGGCTGATTGAATTCCATATAAACGATTTCTTTCATTACACCAATCTGCGGAGCCGCAATAGAACGCCCCCAACCATGTTCTTTTCTAAACGCCGCCATCGTATCGCGTAAATCTTCGCCGACAGATTTGGCATATTCCAGTTCTGATTTGCCAACAAGCTCAGATTTTTCAAGAAGTTGGGGGTTTCCAAGTAGTAATATCTCGCGAATTGCCATTTTTTTCCTAAGATACCAAATATCGAATTTCGTTCTTACCTATCCAAACAAATATCCTCATGCGAAATCTCATCTTCGATTGGCTCAAGATGTGTGAATGCAACAGAATTCTGCACCACCGCGCGGATATCCGCTTCGATATCTTCGGCAAATTGATGGGCATCATGCACCGTCCATGCGCCGGGGACGAGGACATGCACCGAGATAAAATGCCGCGATCCCGCCTGCCGCGTGCGTAGGGCGTGGAAGTCAATTTTATGCTCGTCGCGATATTTATCTAACACCTCTTCAACGGCTTGCATCTCTTCTTTTGAGAGCGAGGCATCCATTAATCCATCCACCGAGCGGCGGATGAGTTGTACTGCCGTTTTCACGATATTAGCTGAAACAACGAGAGCAATTATCGGGTCAAGAATGATCCAGCCGGTTAGCGCAACCGCGCCAACGCCAACGACAACGCCTATAGAAGTCCAAACATCGGTCATCAGATGATGCGAATCCGCTTCGAGGGTGATAGAACTGTATTCTTTGCCTGCTTTGGCTAAAATTCTAGCAACTGTAAAGTTGACGATTGTCGCAACCATCGAAATCGCTAGACCAATCCCCACCTGCTCAATTTCGCGGGGATTAAAAATCCGCTCAATTGCGGTGAACGCAATCCCACCCGCTGCAACAAAAATTAGCACGCCCTCAACATTGCTCGAAAAATACTCCGCTTTGCCATGACCGTAAGCGTGGCTATCATCGGGAGGGCGCGCGGCGATAGTGAGCATAGTCAATGCCATAACCGCGGCGAGCAAATTGACGATGGACTCTATCGCATCCGAGAGTAAGCCGACTGAGCCTGTGAACAGATACGCACCCGCCTTGAGCGAGATTGTGGTCACAGCCGCGGCAATGGAGAGCCAAGCGTAGCGAGTAAGAGATGGACGATTCATAATGCCTTGATTATATCTTGAAAAAAGCGGCGTTTTCCTCTTGACGGATTTCCAAGAATCGTGATATAAAACCCGAAGTTGAATAAACGAAAGATGACGAAGAGAAGGAGTAAACGCCAGAACGGTGTTATAGAGAGCGAGAGATTGGTGGAAACCTCGCACATACGCTGACGTTGAATGGGTCTCAGAATTGCAATATGAACGCTCTTTTTAGAGTAAGTAGTTGCGCCGGAGTAGCCACCGTTATCAGGGCAATGTAGTTGACGCAGTTTAAATCTGCAAGTCTACGAAAAGTGAAGCTGGCTTTAGGGCTTATTAAATTCCCCGTTGCATCATCAACGGGATTTTTCTTTAAAAGCAGTGGGAGTATTCCTTAAAAAGCAGCTTAAGCAGGGTGGCACCGCGGAAGCCTTCTCTCGTCCCTGAGATGA
>JAOZOM010000025.1 GCA_029933275.1 Anaerolineales bacterium
GAAGTTTTTAAGATAAAACGACAAAGAGAATAAACACCACAGAGGTTGTTTCTTGCCTTTTGAATCTTTTTTTAGATATTTTTAAGTTTTTCTTCGCGCTCTTCGCTTCTTCGCGGTGAAAAGCAAAGTTTTACTGAGTTTTCAGCACTACAGAACACACAGAGAGCATAGCGTTTTTTAAGGAGAGAAGAGTACTGTTTCTCTTATTCAAAAAGAATCTCCATGAACTCTGTGATCTCAGTGGTAAAACTTATAATTGGAGTTTAAGATGAAAAAAATATTTTCCGTTTTAGCATCGCTTTTCGTGGCTTTTCTCGTGGGAATGCGACTCGGTTCTCGTCCCGCGCCCGCACATCCATTTTTCGATAATTTCACGCAAAAACCGATTGTTTTTGCTCATCAGGGCGGGAATTTACTCTCGCCGGGCGATACGCTTTTTGCTTTTGAGCGCGCCGCCAAACTCGGCGTAGATATTCTCGAAATGGATGCCCATATCACCAAAGACGGCGTTCTCGTCATCATCCACGATGCAGAGGTAGACCGCACCACCAACGCTACAGGTTTGGTCGAAGATATGACGCTCGCAGAAGTCAAAGAGTTAGATGCGGGCTACTGGTGGACAAATGACGATGGAGAAACTTACCCATTTCGCGGACAAGGCATCACAATCCCCACGCTAGAAGAGATTTTTCAGGCGTTTCCCGGGTATCCGATGAATATCGAAATCAAAAAGACCAAACGCTCCATCGCCGAGCCACTTTGCGAGATTATTTACGAATACGATATGCAAAACAAGACCCTAATTGCCTCCTTCCACGATGATCGCATGGCTGAATTTCGCGAAATTTGTCCCGAAATTGCCACTGCAGCAGGGAAAGGCGAAACAACCAAATTTGTAATTTTGAATTACCTTTTTATGGGCGGTTTATATTCCCCGTCCGAATTTGCGTTCCAAGTTCCAGAAAGCAATTCAGGGATTTTAATTGTGCGTCCAGGATTTATTCGCGGCGCACATAGCCGCAATCTTCAAGTCCACGTTTGGACACCGAATACGCGCGAAGAAATTCAAAAATTCATCGATTTGGGCGTAGACGGAATCATGTCCGACCGCCCCGATATTTTAATGGAACTGTTGGGGAGATAAAAGAGAAAGATCCCACTCCACCTTTAATTCATCAAACCATACAAAAACACTCCAGCCGCAACAGCAAGATTGAGCGAGGTACCACGTCCCCACATGGGGAGAGAAACCAGCGTATCGCAAGCAGAGATTTGCTCGGGCGAGAGTCCTTTCTGTTCGCTACCGAGGAGTAAAATCCAGTTTTCATTCTCTATTTTGAGCGATTTTAAATCGGATTTACCACGCGCAGAGGTGCCGATTAGCTTGAGCGCGCGTTCTTTTCTCCACGCGAGAAAATCGTCAAAAGATGCGCGAATGACGGGCTGCCAGAAAATCGCCCCCATGCTGGCTCGTATCACTTTGGGATGATAGAGGTCTACGCCGCCATCGAGGAGGATGAGCGCATCCGCGCCAACAGCGTCGAGGGTGCGGAGGATGGTACCGACATTACCCGGATCTTGGGGTGCGATGATAGCAACGCCGTGCTTGAAATGGGCTAAATCTGCAAAAGACGCATCCCGTTGATGCACAGAGGCGAGAATCCCTTGCGGATTCTCCTTCCCGGCTAGAGAGCGGAATAGGTCGGCAGATGTTTTTTGACAGAAAATGCCTTTTTGCTCGGAGGCAAGTATCAGGTCACGCGCGTAATCACTTTTGAGAAGATCGGGAGCGTAGAGAAGAGTCTCCACCTCCCAATCCGCTTCTATCGCCGCGCCGACATGATGAATCCCCTCCACAAGGAAGAGACCAGTCTCCACACGGGCTTTGCGCTGACGAAGCGAACGCAGTTTTTTGATTAGGGAATTGTTGCGGCTGGTAAGCATAAGCAAATTGTACAACAGATTGCAGTAAAATAGCGAGATGAAAATGATTAAAGAATTTCGCATTCCCTTATGGCTACCCGCAACGGCGATAATGTTGGCTATTTTTGCTTTTTCCGCCACACCTTCTGAACATTTGCCAAATTTCAATTGGGCAGATTTATTCATCAAAAAAGGTGCTCACGCATTTGGATATGGCTTGCTGGCTCTCGCGTATTTTTACGCGTTCAGGTTGATGCCTGCAAAGCTAAAGCTGGCGTGGCTCTTGGCATTTTTATATGCTATTTCAGATGAATTTCATCAATCTTTTGTGGTGGGAAGACATGCGAGTTGGATAGATGTCGTAATTGATGGCACGGGCGCGGCAATCGCACTCTTTTGGATGAAAAAGGCATATCTATCGAAAATTTTGAAAACTGATGGCTAAAGTCTCTTACTCGAACTCCAAATCGAAATTTTCGCCTTCTACAAATTCCCCCACCCTTTCTATCTGGATATCGCCAAAAAGTCCGTCTTGCTGGACATTGACGCGATAGCGTTTGACTAATTCTAATAAAGCAAGAAATGTGACCGCCACTTCAACGCGACTCTTTGCATCAGAGACAATTTGCCGAAAAGTCGTTCGCTCCTCGGTGCTGAGAAATTGAGTGATATGACGCACTCTCTCTCGAATAGTTACCTTGGGTGCGCGAATAACCGTCCCTAGCTCCGCTTTTGATGCTTCACGCGCAAAAATATTTTGGGCGGCATTAACGAGATCGGCTAGGGTTAGGTCTCCCATTTCAAAATGGCTCTCAACCTTGGGCGGCGCGGCGATTCGCAGATAAGTCCGCAGGTTTTGAGAATCACGCTCCTTCAACCATCCCGCTACCTCTTTAAATTTCTTATAAAGTCGCAGTTGACGAGCGAGAGCCTCGCCGGGGTCTTCCTCGCCCACTTCTCGCACAGGCGGACGCGGTAATAACGCTTCCGATTTAATTTGAATTAACTTCGCCGCAATCACCAAAAAAGCAGAGATTTCCTCCGCATCCATATTTGCTAAGGAGCGAATCCGCTCAAGGTATTGGTCTGTTACCAACGCCAAAGAGACGCTCGTAATATCCAATTCCGCGCTCTCAATGAGATTTAAGAGCAAGTCAAGAGGACCTTCAAAAACGGGGGTGCTGACGGTATATTTTTTGGCTTGATTTTGGGCGATGTTGATGCTCATGGCGGGAAATTATAACAGACTGCGGTATAATGCGCCCATGAAAAAATTGACCCATATAGACGAAAAAGGCAAAGCGCACATGGTAGATGTGGGCGCAAAACCGGATACAGAACGCGTGGCAATCGCACGCGGCGAAGTCAAAATGAAAAAAGCGACCTTTGATTTGATAGCCGCGGGCAATCTAAAAAAAGGCGATGTCTTGACCGTTGCTCAAATTGCCGGAATCAACGGAGCCAAACGCACATCCGACTTGATTCCCTTATGTCATCCGCTGCTGCTCACGCACATCTCCGTGCAACTCGAATTAGACAAATCTCTACCGGGTGTGCAAATCTCCGCGTCGGCGCGTTTACGCGGCAAAACCGGCGTGGAGATGGAAGCCCTCACCGCGGTTTCTGTAGCAGCTTTGACCATCTACGATATGGCAAAAGCCGCCGAAAAGACAATGGTGATTCAGAATATCCATTTGGTAGAAAAATCCGGCGGGAAAAGCGGGCATTTTAAAGTTGAAGGCTAAAAGTTTAAGGTTTAAAGTTTTATGAATAAAGTTAAAGTTCTTTTTTTTGCCACGATGCGAACACGCGCAAAGCGTTCATCCATTGATTTAGAATTAGCCGAAAACACCACTATTGCCGAGTTAAAAAAAACGCTCATTGCCAAAATTCCCGCGCTAGAGGCATCTTTGCCCTCAACTCTCGTTTCGGTTAACCGCGAATTTGCATTTGATGAAGAAATGATTCCCACTAATGCAGAAATAGCCTTGTTTCCGCCTGTGAGTGGAGGGTAGCAAATTTCTGTTTCGTATTGCGTAATTTCCCCAACTTCTACCTTCCAACATTCAAACATTTCCCCTTATGAAACCTTCTAACTTTCCAACAATTATTTCCATCACCGAAGACGAAATAGACCTAAACGCTCTCGTAGAAAAAATCACCCTCACCTCCACTGGTGCCGCGGCGATATTTACCGGCATGGTGCGCGGAAAAACCAAGCGCACAGGACATGCGCAGGGAATCGCCTACGCACCACACGAGACCACTTATCTTGAGTATGAGGCATATATCCCGATGGCAGAGAAAAAGATGCGCCAAGTCGCCGATGAAATCCGCGAAAAATGGGACGTAGTTGAGGGCATCGCCATTGTCCAACGTATCGGAAAACTCTACCCGCGCACCCCAACTGTACTCATCGCGTGTACCGCATCCCATCGAGATACAGGCGTTTTTGAAGCCGCACGCTATGGAATCGATCGTTTAAAAGAAATTGTCCCCATCTGGAAGAAAGAATTTATGCCCGATGGTGAAGAATGGGTTGAAGGGGAGTATATTCCGAAACGAGAAGAGTAATTGAAGGGTAGCAGGGAACAAAAGCTACAAGGGGATACAAAGGCGAAAATAACAAGAGAAGATAATATAAAATTCCTCGTGACGAAGTTTCTTTACGGGGGTTGTTTTTTTATAGAAAATCGTAATCTCAGGCAAAGAACAAAAAAAGGAGAGGCTACATGGAAAAAATCGTCATTACCGGTATGGGGACTGTCAATCCGCTCGGATTAAACACAGCAGAAACTTGGCAAAATATCACCAACGGGGTTTCGGGCGTAGCCAAAATCACGCGTTTTGATGCAAGCGACTGGCAGACACAAATCGCCTGTGAAGTAAAAAACTTCGATCCTAAAACCTATATGCCCGCCAAAGAAGCGCGTCGAAGAGATCGCTTTGAGCAATTCGCTTCGGTTGCCGCAGAAGAGGCAATTCAAAACTCCGGGTTAGAAATTACACCAGAAAACGCGGGCAGAATCGGTGTCCTCGTCTCCTCGGCAATGGGCGGACTAAAATCTCTCCAAGATGCCATTTACACCCTCAAAGATTACGGCGCACGCCGTGTTAGCCCCTTCTTAATCCCGATGCTGATGCCAAACGGCGCGGCGGGATTAATCGGCATTGATCACGGAATCAAAGGTCCCGCCATGTCGGTCGCATCCGCGTGCGCCTCCGGAATTGACGGAATCGGTCTCGCGTGGATGATGCTCCGAACCGGCATGATTGACGCTGCTCTCGCGGGCGCGTCCGAATCAATTTTGACCGAGACTGGACTCGGCGCATTTGACCGAATCGGAGCCTTAGCACGGCGCGCAGAAAATGACGATATGACCCCCGCCCCCTTCGACAAAAACCGCGATGGTTTGGTGATGGGCGAAGGCGCAGGAATCATCATGCTAGAAACTGAAAGCCACGCCAAAACACGCGGCGCAAATATCCTCGCCGAACTCGCCGGGTACGCCGCGACCGCAGACGCATACCACGTCACTGCGCCCTCCTCTGATGGCTCAGGAGGCGGTCAAGCCATTACCAACGCGCTCGCCTCCGCTCAAATCAACGCAGATGAAATCGATTATATTAGCGCACACGGCACCGCCACACCGCTCAACGATGTCACCGAAACCAAAGCCATCAAACGCGCCCTCGGCGATGCCGCCTACCACACCCCCATCTCCTCCACCAAATCCATGACCGGTCATATGATGGGCGCAACCGGCGCGCTCGAAACCATTTTCTGCATCCAAACCATTCGAGATGGAATCTTGCCCCCCACCATCCACTACCAAACCCCCGACCCAGAATGCGATTTAGATTACGTGCCAAATATTGCGCGAGAGAAAAAGGTAGAAATTGCAATTTCTAATGCCTTTGGATTTGGCGGACATAATTCGGTACTAGTGGTGAAGAAATATAGCTAAAAAAAGACTTCGGAGGTCTCGTCGATTTCCGAAGTCTAATTTTAAGGGGATGAAAAACGGGATTCACGCGCGTTTTGCGCGTGCTCCTTTTTAAGAAGCAAATTACCGACCTAAGCAATTCACCGTTAAATCAAAACCTTCCTGCCCCCAACAATGGGAACTGTAGGTATGAATTTCGCTGACCATGATTTATTCAATCGCCCGACCGTGGGCATCCACTTCTTTGGCTTCACCTTGCGTGACAAAAAGCATGGAGACAATCGCCAATCCAAAGAAAATAGGGACAATCGTGAAGAGTTTGCGGAAATCGCCATCGGCGCGTTGGACAAACCAGCCGATTACCGCCGGTCCTAAAATAGCGGCTAATTGCGAAGCGATATAGTATAAGCCAGTATAAGTCCCTAACATGCGCTCGTCTGTGCTTGTATCAATAATCATAGGCAAAGAGTTGATATTGACCAATGCCCAACTTGCTCCGCCAATCGCTAGCAAAATTTCAATAACAAGGATGCTCGTTATATTATTAATAATCACTAAGGTACTAGTGAAAATGCCTAAACCGATGATAATCGCCCATTTTCGGCTATAGCGCGTGCCAATAAAACCCGCCGGAATAGCAAAAATAATGAATGAGATTAGCGCAACGCTGAAAATCATCCCAGCTTTGCCCGGCGTGAGTCCCAAAACAGTTACGCCAAAGGAGGTGAACCAAGTATCGATGCCGTTGAAAGCGACAAACCAGAAAAAAATAGATGTCATCAAAAAGGTAAGAGTGCGCCTATTGGCAACGGGGACATCTTTTAGCTTCTTTAGAACATGCAAAACTTCTCGCTCTTCATTTCCATCGCCCAAAACCACACTGGCTTCTTTCTCTTTGACCAAAACAAAGAGAGCAATCACCGCTACAATTAATAAAACCGCACCCGCAATAAAGGGAATCCAGGGGCTAATATCAAAAAGCGGGGAAAGAGCTAAAGTACCGACTACGCCAGCCAAACCGCCCATAAAGTTGATTACGCCATTTGCCTTACTCCGCAGAGGACTTGGGGTCAAATCTGGCATCAAAGAAACGACAGGGGTACGAAAAGCCGACATCGCTAAAAGCATAATTGCGAGAACAATCATGAATAAAGCAAAAAGTCCTCGCATTTCTGCGATGTTCCCATTCGCTTCTATCGGAATCATGCTTGGCGCAAGAGGGATAAGCGCAAACGAAATCGCAGCTATGGGAGCAAAGAATAAGATAAAAGGCATTCGCCGTCCAATTTTGGTAAAAGTACGATCACTCAACGCCCCAATAATGGGCAGGAGGAATAATGCTGCTAAGTTATCTAATCCCATCACAATACCGGTTGTGACGGTATCCAGACCAAATCCCATCATCGGGGAGGCTTGATAGGCATCAAATACCGTGCTACCGGATTGCAGATAAATCGGCACAAAACTGTTATAAACGCGCCAAAGTATCTCAATGCCAAAGAAACCTAACCCTATTAAAAAAGTGAAGCCCCAATTAAGTTTCAGAGTCGTGCCTGATTCTTCTTTGCTCATTTCATTCTCCTTATTTGTATATAGTTCTGTTTTTTGGAAATTGAAGTTCTGTGTCTTTTCTACACGAAGTATATCAGGTTTATGAGTAAATGCTCATTTTAAAAAGGGCTGAGTATAAAAAAAGCGGAGCCGAAATTGGCTCCGCTTTTTTGTTAGATTAGCATAAATTAACAGTTTAATCTTCAGTCTTCTCAAACTGGCTATTATATAACTCGGCATAGAAACCACCCTCTTCCATTAATTTATCGTGTGAACCGAGTTCTACGATATTGCCGTCTCGCATCACCAAAATCAAATCAGCGTTGCGGATGGTGGAAAGACGATGTGCAATGATAAAACTCGTCCGCCCCTGCATCAGCCTGTCCATCGCCTCCTGAATCAGGATTTCGGTGTGGGTATCAACAGAGCTGGTCGCCTCATCCAAAATCAACATCGGCGCATCCGCTAAAAACGCGCGCGCAATCGTGAGAAGCTGTTTTTGCCCCTGCGAGATATTTGTCACTTCCTCGTTCAGGGTGAAATCGTAGCCATCTGGCAAAGTTCGCACAAAATGATCCACATGTGCTGTTTTTGCGGCAGAAATAACATCTTCCTGACTTGCATCCGCATGCCCATAGCTGATATTTTCGGCAATCGTGCCGTTGAAAAGCCAAGTATCTTGCAAAACCATTCCGAAAAGATGGCGTAGGTCTGCCCGTGCAAAATCTTTAATATCATGCCCGTCAATACGGATTGCGCCGCTGTCTACATCGTAAAAGCGCATCAACAATTTGACCATCGTGGTCTTTCCCGCGCCGGTTGGTCCGACTATGGCGACTTTTTGCCCGGGCTGGATTTCTGCCGAAAAGCCTTTGATGACGGGATTATCTTTTTCGTAGCTAAAATGCACCGAATCGAACGTGACCTTTCCCTTGATCTCGTTTATTTGAACAGGGGATTCGGCTTCAAGCGGTTCTTCCTCTGAGGCGAGAAACTCGAAAACACGTTCCGCCGCGGCAACTGTACTTTGTAAAACATTCGATATATTTGCCAATTGCGTAATCGGCTGAGTGAAAGAGCGCACATATTGGATAAAGGCTTGAATATCACCAACTGTGATAAGGTCACGGACCGCCAACCAACCACCCAAGATGACAACCCCAACATAGCCAAAATTGCCAATTAAGCGCATGGTCGGCATCATAATACCGGAAAAAAACTGAGCTTTCCATGCTGAACCGTAGAGCGTATTGTTATATTCATCAAATTGAGCGATGCTTTTTGCTTCGGCATTGAAGGCTTTTATAATTATATGCCCGCCGAAAGTCTCCTCTACCTGCCCGTTGACGTGGCCAAGATAATCTTGTTGCTGACGGAAAAATTTTTGCGATTGTTTGATGACCAACATGATAACAAACATCGAAACCGGCACAATTAATAAAGCAACAATGGTCATTTGCCAACTAATTGTTAGCATCATCACCAAAACGCCGATAACGGTCACAAGCGAGGTGATTAGTTGAGTAAGACTCTGGTTAAGGGTCTGGTTAAGGGTATCTACATCGTTTGTAAGAAGAGAGAGGACTTCGCCGTGAGATGTCCCATCAAAGTAGCGGAAGGGCATCCGATTGATTTTCTCCATAATCTCTTTACGGAGTTGGTAAGTGACCTTAATCGCAACATCAGTCATTAGCCAACCCTGCAAATAGCTGAGAAATGAGGAGAAGATATATAAGCCGAGCGCGGTAGCGAGAATGGTACCAATGATGTCGAAAGGCACATCACCGGTTCCAGCTAGTTTCGCCATCACACCATTAAATAATTCGGTGGTGGCGTTGCCCATGATTTTTGGTCCAACGATGGAAAAAATGGTTGAGCCGATTGCGAGCAAAAAGACAACGATGATTTTGGCTTTATAGGGGTCAAGATACACGACTAATTTGCGGAGCGTGCCTTTAAAATCGCGCGCTTTCTCAACGGGACCACCAGTCGACATGTGCCCACGTCCCATAAATCCACGTCGGCGAGGAGCAGCATCTTTTTGGCTAGCTTGCGCTTTAGGCATATTTTTTCTATTTGGGTTATTCATGCTAATGCCTCCTGTTTTAATTGCGAGAGCGCAATTTCACGATAAACATCGCAGGATTGCATCAATTCTTGGTGCGTTCCTTCACCAATCATTCGTCCTTGATCCAGAACGAGAATTTTATCGGCGTTTTTAATCGTTGCAATGCGTTGTGAAACAATGAATACGGTGCTATCGCCCAATTCTTCGAGCAAAGCATGGCGCAAACGCGCATCGGTTTTATAATCTAGGGCAGAGAAGCTATCATCGAAAATATAAATGGGGGCTTTTTTGACCAAAGCCCGCGCAATGGTGAGACGTTGCTTCTGCCCACCAGAGAAGTTGATACCTCCTTGGGAGACCTCCGCTTGCATCCCCTCAGCGTTGTCAGAAACGAAATCATCTGCTTGAGCGATGCCGAGTGCTAAGTTCAATAACGCCTCATCTGCCTCCTCGTTGGCAAAATGCAAATTGCTCTCGACCGTTCCGGTGAAGAGATTGCTCTTTTGCGGCACATAGCCGATTTTATCCCGTAGCTCACCGAGCGAGACATCCCGAATATCCACACCACTAATCAAAACTTGCCCGTCAGTCACATCAAAAAAGCGTGGAATTAAATCCACAACGGTTGATTTCCCCGAACCGGTTGTTCCCATAATACCAACCGTTTGACCGGCAGCCACATTGAAACTAATTTCGTGCAAAACATCGTCCTCCGCTTCGGGATAACGAGTAGCGACATGCCGAAATTCGATAGTCGGTTTGAAATCGGCGGGGAAATGTTTGGGATTCTCAGGGTCGAAAATAGTGATAGGCGTTTCTAAAATATCCGCAACGCGGTTTGCTGAAACATCGGCACGCGGGAAAGTAATGAAAAGCATTGAGAGCATCATAAAGGCGAAAACGACCTGCATAGCATATTGCATAAATGCCATCATATCGCCGACTTGCATTTGGGCTTGAGCAACCTGATGCGCACCAACCCAGATGATGAGCATGGTTGCGCCGTTCATAATGAGCATCATAAAGGGCATGATGACCACAAAAACACGATTGACGAAGAGGTTGGTATCCGTTAATTCAACATTGGCGGTGTCAAAACGCTTTTCTTCGTGTTTTTCACGTCCAAAAGCACGCACAACCATCATCCCGACTAGATTCTCACGCGCCACTAGGTTAAGGCGATCAATTAATTTTTGAATTAATTTAAATTTTGGCACGGCAATTGAGAAAATAGTACCAATCATGCTAAGAAGCAGAACCACCGCTAAGACAATAATCCACCACATGGATGTGCTTTTATCTAAAGCGTGAATGATAGCCCCCGCGCCGATGATCGGGGCGAAAAACATCAAGCGTACGAACATAGCCGTCACAGTTTGGATTTGGGTAATATCATTCGTGGAGCGAGTAATTAACGAGGCAGTCGAAAAACGACTAAATTCGGCACCGGAGAAGTGCATCACCCGCTCGTAAAGATCGCGGCGCAAATCACGCGCCACACCAGCCGCAATTTTCGCGCCGAATAACCCCACCGTAATACTCGCAAAAGCGGAAATGAGGGAGATTAAGAGCATAATCCCGCCTACATGCAAAATATAACCGCGCTGAATGGATTCTGTATCCATACCGAGGGTTTCATATTCTGCCAAAACAGCGCGAGACGCGGCTTGACGGATGGCTTTTTCGCCGCCTAACGCCGAAAAACGCTCATCCAGCGCAGTACTGATTTCTGTCATCTTTTCTGCGGGCATCATCTTCATCGCATCGAAAATATCCATGCCGGGCGGGAGTTTGGCTAAGTCAAAACCACCATCCGGAAAAAGCATTGCGGCAGATTCGGGACTTTGACTGGCTTGCTCTAAGCCGAAAACCATCAAAAGTGGTTTACTAAGAATCGCTTCTAAACTCGCGCGGGTTTCATCGTCCACATTTTGCAGAAGATAAATCGCGCCATCTGCCAAAGCGGGGTATTCTGCCAAATATGCGCTGTCACCGCTCTCAATAAGGGTGTATTGCGCCTGCACATCCGCATATTCTTCGGCGGTCATAAAAATACTAATCCGCTCGAAGGTTTTTGGGCTCATTGCGGTCGGGAGCGGGCTATCTACGCCTCCCTGCTGAATACCGATATTGACAATATCCGCCATATAATCGGGTAATGCTAAATCGGCACTTGCCTGAACAAATAAAAGCGCAACCGCCGCGATCAGCAAAAGCGAAAATGGCTTGAAATACTTGAGAATTCTTCTCATTGATTTTTACTCCATCTCATTAATTTTTTGGGATAAAAGACGGAAAGCAGACTCGATTTGAGCTTGCTCTTCCACCGATAGTTTTGTGCTCAATTCATCTATCCACGACCGTTGAACGCGCATACTTTTCTTGAGCATTTTCTCTCCTTCTAAGGTTAAAGAAATTTGCTTACTACGCCGATCGTGCGGATTCTCTTTCCGCTCGACCAAACCTTGATGCACCAATTTATCTAAAGATTGGCTGACCGCGGCATTTGTGACCCCTAATCGTTCACCGATATGCGAAACGCTACATCCGCCGGCCTCGCCTTGGTGATAAAGTTGGCGCAAGGCAATGATTTGCGCCATCGAAAGCCCCTGCTCACGCGTAAAATGCCAAAAATTCCGCATGGATAAGTGGATAATTTGTCCAAATGCCCGTCGCGAGCTTTCTGAAAAAGATGTTGAATCGCTAGACATAGTTCACCTTATTGAATAATTAAGCAGGCTTATATATTAAGCGCAATTTGATATTTGTCAAGAGGGAATTATCAGCGAAAGGACAAAGACACGCCTTAACCTTCAGCGGTTTCCCCCTCATGCGCTGCCGTTATAAAAGAGCTGAAACGATTTTGCTCGTCTCAGCTCTTTCTAATTCTGAATTCTTAATTTTCAATTCTCAAAACCTATTCCACCGTCACACTCTTCGCTAAATTTCTCAGCTGGTCAACATCGAAACCGCGCAGCCTTATGCCGCTACCGTTTCAAAGGCGACATTCAAGCGTGAAGTTTGGGGAAGTTTGTAATTTAGTTTTTCAAAACCAATCACATTTCCCTTTTTATCTTTCATTAGCACAACTTCTTCGCCCGTTTCTTCTGCGATATATTCATCTTCAGGATTTCCAAACCAAACTGTTAGCGTATTGCCTTCTTGGTCGTAAAAAACTTTTACTTGCGCCATATTTCTTCTCCTTCTTTTATCGCATCCGTTGGGTAAGTTGTGATAACAAACCCACTATTTTCTGCATCTTTTGCAACAACGCAAATCCACCTGCTCGTTCCTTTTGCTCTATAAAAAAGATAGACGTTCGGGTCTCTTTTGCTCACGCGGATTTGATCTGGATTTACCAGTGTTTCTTTAACGTCCAATTCTTTACCGGACATGACAGGGTGCTTGATATTTGTAATGATTTCCCAATAGGCATGTGTTACATGAACATAAAATCCGAGCGGAGTCATCACTTCAAAGAGATAGTCATTGTCTTTTTTCATATTTCTATTGTATCTTAAATTTTGCAAAAAAGAGCCGAAGCGACTTCACTCGCTCGGCTCTTTTTCATTCTGCATTCATCATCCTAAATTCTACACTCAGCCCCTACTCCACCGTCACACTCTTCGCTAAATTTCTCAGCTGGTCAACATCGAAACCGCGCAGAGATACAGTGTGATACGCCAACATCTGCAAAGGGATAACCGTCACGACCAATTGGATGGGTATTATTAACGGAAACAAGCCCAAAACAAGTCGCTTTTGAGTTGGCGATCATTTCTGGACGGTATCTAAAGTTGCTTTAACGGGAAATCTGCCAGATTTCTCCATCCAAGAAGAAAAGGATTATACTTAGGCGACAGTAAAAAAATCACTCTATTTGGAGAAAAAAATGGATACAACAATTATTAATATCAATGCTCTTGAAGTTCTTGATTCGCGCGGCAACCCGACCGTTGAAGTCGAAGTTGTGCTGGCAGATGGTGCTTGGGGGCGCGCGATCGTGCCTTCGGGCGCATCAACAGGCGTGCATGAGGCTCTCGAAATGCGCGACGGCGATAAAGAACGCTACGGCGGCAAAGGTGTTGCCAACGCGGTTGCAAATGTAAACGAAGAAATTGCGGATGCCTTTTTAGGATGGGATGCAAGCGAGCAACGCGAAATCGACTTGGCTCTGATCGAATTAGACGGCACCCCAAATAAAGAACGTCTTGGTGCGAACGCGATTTTAGGCTTGAGTCTTGCTATTGCGAAAGCTTCTGCTAACTCACTTGGTCTGCCCCTCTACCGCTATTTGGGCGGAGTCCACGCTCATTTGCTCCCAACCCCGATGATGAATATCCTCAACGGCGGCGCACATACCAGCTGGCAATCCACCGATGCCCAAGAATTTATGGTCATGCCCCTCGGCGCACCTTCCTTCTCTGAAGGATTGCGCTGGGGCGCAGAAATTTATCATACTTTGAAATCTGTGCTAAAAGCGCGTGGCTACGCGACATTGGTCGGCGATGAGGGCGGATACGCTCCCGCGCTAAAAGCCAACGCCGAAGCAGTCGAAGTCATCCTCGAAGCCATTGAAAAAGCAGGCTTCAAAGCAGGAGAAGATGTTGGCATTGCTCTCGATCCCGCCGCCAATGAGTTTTACGAAGACGGTCTCTACAACCTCCGCACCGAAGGCAAAAAACTGACCAGCGAAGAAATGGTTGATTTCTGGGTAAATTGGGTAAATCAATATCCGATCGTCTCCATCGAAGACGGTCTCGCCGAAGATGATTGGACTGGCTTCAAACTGATGACCCAAAAATTAGGCGATAAAATTCAAGTCATGGGCGATGATTTGCTCGTAACCAACCCTGAACGCATTCGCCGCGCGAT
>JAOZOM010000182.1 GCA_029933275.1 Anaerolineales bacterium
TCCAGTGTATCCCGCGAATTGGGACTTGACAAGGGGATTCAATTTGTGTATACTGCTCGCAAATAACTTTGCGATACAAAGTATATCTATAACACAAAGTAAAGGAAAATGCGATGACAGAAGAATTGGATTTGAAAACTCTGGAGAAAAAAGCCTGGAAATCTTTTTTTGACGATGGCTTGTGGGATATTTATCTCGGCTTGTTGTTGGCATTGATGGGGATTAGCGGCCTGCTTGATAAAATGGCTTTGAGTGAAGGCCAGTCGATGGCAGTTTATCTTGGCTTGATGTTTGTTGTGATGGGGGCATTTTTTGCCGGGAAGAAATTCATCACTGTGCCGCGTATTGGCAGGGTGAAGTTTGGGGCGGCGCGTCAGAAAAAGCGCAAGAAAACCACGCTGGTTCTGTTTATTTCAGTGATCGTTGGTTTGGCTGCGTACTGGCTGTTCGCAGGGGTGAATAGCGGCAAGTTTGGACAGGGCTTACCTCTGAAAACGCTTTTCCCACTTTTGTATGCGGCTAATATGCTGATTGTTTTTGGGTTGATGGCTTATTTCATGGATTTTGAACGGCTTTATTTTATTGGCATGATGTATGCCTTGCCCGTGCCGCTTGACCGCTGGTTATATACCAGCTACGGGATTAATCTTGACTATCTCCTTTTTGCTACTCCAGCGGCTTTGATCGTTGCGGTGGGCATCTGGTATTTCGTGCGTTTCTTGAAGGCGTACCCGCGTGTGCAGGAAAGCGCATGACCACGCCAGCGATGCGCTCTCTGGGTGATGTGGATCGTCTCATCCACGAACCGGCGCGGCTCAAGCTGATGGCGCTGCTCTATGTGCTTGATAGCGCAGATTTCACCTTTCTGATGGCGCAAACGGGCATGACTTGGGGCAATCTCTCAGCGCATATGAGCAAGCTGGAAAAGGCTGGCTATATCGAAGTTGTCAAGACCTTCAAGGGGAAACGCCCCAACACGATGCTCAGCCTCACCGATGCCGGACGAAGGGCTTTTCAGACCTATCGCCAGCAGATGCAGCGCTTGTTGGATAATCTGCCGGAGTAGGGGCAACTCTGGTGGTTGTCCGCTTATTTGATCAATGTGTTGGGTGAGTTTTCAAGAGCATCAACAATCCGCTCTGTGTGGTTGAGTAATATGTTCAGTTCACCCATTTCTTCGGTCGAAAATAACAGCCGAACAGCCGAGACGAATATCGCCCTCTTTTCCGATTCTTTCTCCGTGGTGAATTGTGGTTACTTTGGGCGTGGTTACTCCAGTTCTAAACGATGAATGATGAATGTGGAATGATGAATGCAGAATAATTAACAGGATTGAATTTTCTCTAGCAAAACAGACAGAACTTCACGATAGCTCATATCAATATCCGAAACATCCAAGCGCAAAACATTCTTTTGCGGTAACATATCCAGCCATTCTTCCAAATACACTTTCAGCAAGCCTGCGTCTTCAGCAGTGGCGATATTGACGCGATCTCTATTTGCCAATCGTTCTTTTATCACTTCTTCGCGCGCAGTAAGATAAACAACCAAATCCGGTGCGGGGAGCGCGGCACGGAGTTGTGTGTAAAGTCGTTTACACAGATCAAATTCAGCATTGCTGAGATAACCGCGCGTGTGGAAGAGTCGCGCGAAGCCGTGAAAATCCACATCCAAACCGCCGTCAACGAGAGCAAGTTCGGGTCGCACGCGCAACTCTCGTTCTTGTTCCGCACGAAGTAGAAGATAGTCAACTTGATTGGGGAGCGCGTAACGCTTATCCTGATCAAAAAGATGTTGAAAAGGGCGCGTATCATGTTGCTCCAGCCCCGTTGCAAAATCGCCTGTTTTGGCGAGGGCGTTGACGAGGGTTGTTTTTCCAACGCCACTCACGCCGACAAATGTGATTAGTTTTGACATGGGGAGATTTTACCCGTTTTCAACGCGAATTTACGCGAATGGACGAATGACGCGAATAAAAACTTTGTAATTTAAAACCATTTGCGTAATTCGCTAATTCGCGAACATTCGCGTTAAATGTTTTACCAAACCCCAATCATCGCATATAATTCTTTCTTGTCAAAAAGTAAAATATCATTCCCCTTGTAGTAAAGGCTTCAGCCTTTATTCGTGCAAGCAAAAGGGTTAAAGCCCTTACTACAAAGTAAAAACGGAGCCACCCCATGACCCAAACCAAAAGCGGCGCAGAAATTCGCCAAGACTTCATCAATTTTTTTAAAGAGAAAGCTGACCACACCTTCGTCCCCTCTTCCTCGCTCGTCCCCGGCGGCGACGCGACATTGCTTTTTACCAATGCGGGCATGGTGCAATTCAAGGACGTTTTCCTCGGCGCCGACAAACGCCCTTACACCCGCGCTGTCAACTCGCAAAAATGTATGCGCGTGGCGGGCAAGCATAACGACCTCGAAGATGTCGGACGAGACGACACGCATCACACTTTTTTCGAGATGCTCGGCAACTGGTCTTTCGGCGACTACTATAAAAAGGAAGCCATCGCTTGGGCGTGGGAATTGCTCACCGAAGTTTGGGGTCTCCCCGCCGAAAATCTCTATGCGACTGTTTTCAAAGACGAAAAGGGTGAAATTCCATCCGATGACGAAGCCGCGGAATACTGGAAGAAACAACCCAACTTCTCCGAAAATCGTCTCTTCTATCTCGGACGCAAAGATAATTTCTGGGAGATGGCGGATACGGGTCCTTGCGGACCTTGCTCCGAGATTCATATTGATCTGCGTCCAGAAGAAGGGGATGTGACGGAGGAGACTCTCGACACCGATCGTTTTATCGAACTCTGGAACTTGGTCTTTATCCAATACAATCGACTCGACGCAAGCACCCTTGACCCTTTGCCTGCTACCCATGTGGACACAGGTCTCGGCTTTGAGCGGATCGTTGCCACCCTCCAAAAAGTGGATTCTAATTATAAAATTGACCTCTTTGAAGGCGCATTAAACGCAATTCGAGAGTTGACGGGCGATGATGAAGATGAAATGCTCGCCGACTTCACGCCCTACCGCGTCATCGCTGACCATGCTCGGACAGCCGCATTCTTGATTGCGGATGGCGTTGTGCCGGGCAATATGAGCCGCAATTATGTTTGCCGCATGATTATTCGGCGTGCGGCGCGTTTTGGCGGCAAACTGGATTTGCATGAACCTTTCCTCGCCAAAGTCGCGGATGCGATTGTGGACGCGTATGGCGAGTTTTACCCTGAATTGGCGAAAAATCGAGATACGATACTCGATAATTTAACAAGAGAAGAAATTCGTTTTGCAAAAACGCTTGAGAGCGGTACAGCCCATTTAAATGAGTTATTAGCCGATGTAGAGAAAAGCGATGAAAAAATCTTGGCAGGTGATAAAGCCTTTGACCTTTATGCCACTTACGGACTTCCCTTTGAAATCACGCGGGATATTGCCAAAGAAATTGGCTTGGATGTAGACGAAGAGGGTTTTGTGGCGGCGATGGACGCACACCGAATCGCATCAGGCGGGGGCAAGGCGATGGGCGAACTCGGCGGTGAAGATGCCGAGTTGTATACCCAACTCGTAGAAAAGCTCAAAGCCGAAGGGAAACTCGGCGAAGAGGGCGTAAAGTATGATCCTTATACAAAACTAAAAGCTGAGGGCGAAGTTTTAGCCTTGCTCGTGAACGGAGAATCTGTATCAACGGCAAATGTTGGGGATGCGGTCGAAGTGGTGATGCCTGAGACCGGATTCTATCTGGAGAGCGGCGGGCAAGTTGGGGACACGGGCGTTATCCGAGCCGCGAATTGGTCGGTTGATGTTTCAGCCACACGAAAGCCTGCGCCGGGATTAATTGTCCACGTCGGCACAGTTGCCA
>JAOZOM010000026.1 GCA_029933275.1 Anaerolineales bacterium
TCAAAACTCCATCGTCTTATGGCGCATGACCACGCTTTCGACCAAGCCTACGCCGAGCATTAACGAGACCAAGCCGCTCCCCCCGTAGCTGATGAAGGGCAATGGCAAGCCGGATACAGGGATGAGTTTCAGGTTCACGGCGATATTGACGGCACCTTGAAAGAAAATCAGAGTCGCCACGCCAAAGGCTATCGCCGCTCCGCCTGTATCCCGCGCTAGGCGAGCGGCACGGATGCAACGCCAAAGAATGAATGCCAAAATCGCAATCACCATCAGCGCACCGACAAAGCCGAACTCCTCCGAAATCGCCGAAAAGATAAAGTCGGTGTGGCGCACTTTGAGAAAACGTAGCTGAACTTGCGAACCCTGCCCAAAGCCTTTGCCGAGCAAACCGCCAGAGCCAATCGCGATAAGGGCTTGCTGGATATTGTAGGTCTCACCATAGGTGGCGTTCGGGTCGGGGAAAATGAAGGTGAGCACGCGTTGTTGCTGATATGTTTGGAGGAAAGGAAAGCCCAAAATAATGAGGGCAAGCCCACCCGTCGCGAAGGAAATAAGGTATTTAATCCGCAAACCGTTCATCCAAATCATCACGCCCCAGATAACCATAATCACAATCACATTGCTTAGGTTTGGTTGGAGTAAAATCCAAATCATTAAGCCCATCGTCCAGAGTAGGCTGGTGATAATCCAACGTAAATCGCGCGGCTCATGCTCGCTTGCCTGAAAATAGCGCGCCAAAATGAGAATAATGACCAATTTTGCCAATTCGGTCGGCTGGATGAAAATCGCTCCAATCCGAAACCAACGCGCCGCCCCAAAAACCGCGCGTGCGCTCATAAAAAGGAAGATGAGCAAAATCATCATCACGCCGTAAATAGGACGGTAGAGGGCGAGCCAATAGTTATAGTCGACAGCAGCTATTAGGAGGATGACAACCAGCCCGATGCCCGCGAAAATGGCTTGGCGCGCGGGATAATCGACCAGTTCTGCGTTCCCCGCAACCGCAGAATCGATCATTGCAATCCCGAAAGCGATCGCCAAAACGACCGCGCCGAGAAGCCAAAAATCGAACTGTCGCCAAGAGATATTTTTTAACATGGGGAATATTGCGTATTACGTTTTATCGCCCTCTTCGCCGCGCATTTGCTTTTAGCGGAATATCCGCAATCAGGCGTTGCTCACGCCCTTCACGCGCAATATCGATATTCACCGCGTCCGGGTCAATATCAATATGGCGAGAAATCACTTCAATCAATTCATCTTTCAGTGCATCCAATTGCGCCGGAGTCATATCCGTTCGGTCATGCGTTAAGACAAGTTGCAAACGCTCTTTGGCACTTTGCGCGCTCTTCTTTTTGCTCCTAGTCATCCGTTTAAAGAAACTCATTTTAGTTCCTCCCCGCAAACTTGGAGATTCGGCTCCAGAGACCACCCTTCTCCTCTAAATCCATAAAGGGAATATCTTCTCCCATCAAACGAGCGGCTATATTATGAAAAGCCTGTCCGGCGCGGCTCTCTTTATCTAAAGCAATCGGCGCACCCCGATTAGCAGCAATCAAAACCGATTGATCTTCCGGCACGACACCAATTAAATCAATCGCCAAAAGGTCTAGCACATCATCCGGCGAGAGCATTTCTTGTCTTTTGACCATCCCGGGGTTGACCCGATTTAAAATCAACGAGGGGGTTCCTTTTTCTTCGGCTTCCAAAATCCCAATCACGCGGTCGGCATCACGCACCGCCGAAATTTCTGGGTTGGTTAGCACCAACACTCGGTCGGCGGGCGCAATTGCATTTTTAAAACCGCGCTCAATTCCCGCCGGAGAGTCAATTAGCACCCAATCCACTTCGTGACGAAGTTCATCTCCAAGCCGCATCATATCACTCGGCGAAACCGCCATTTTATCCCGCGTTTGTGCGGCAGGAATCAAAAATAAACCGGGTAAGCGTTTATCGCGAATCATCGCCTGACGCAAACGGCATCGCCCCTCGACCACATCCACAATATCGTAAACGATACGATTTTCCAAACCCATAATCACATCCAGATTTCGTAGCCCGATATCGCCATCCACGCAGACCACTTTTTGCCCGCGCGAAGCCAGCGCAATCCCCAAACTCGCAATGGCGGTCGTTTTCCCAACACCGCCTTTTCCCGATGTAATCGTTATAATTTCGCTCATAAATTCACCTTAAAATTATTTTCCTTGCCAATCTTCAAAATGGAATTTCCCGTTTTTAAAACTGACTTTCTGTGGTTTTTTGGATGTCTTGCCCTTAACCGGATTCGCAATCTCAGACGCGATCTGCAACCGAATCGGATTCATTGTTAAAGCGCAGACGAACGCCCCTGAACTTTGGCTTGCTTCTGTCCGAAGAGCAGCCCCGACGTAAACAGAGCCGCGTAACCGCCCCCAAATCAGCACATTGCCCTCTGCCACAATCTCCGCTCCCGGGTTGACATCGCCCATCACTACCACATGCCCGGGATGCTCAATTCGCGTCCCGGAGCGGAGGGTACGCACCAGCCAGAGTGCAGATTCATCATCCCCCGCCACTAGCGGACGCTCCTTTTCGGTTGGACGCTGTTTCGAGATACGAGTTGCCAATCCCAGCAATTGCGCGGTTTGCACCGTTTTCGGCGATTCGCTGACTACTGCCCACAGCGAAACTTCTCGCTCCGAAAGCCCGTCCCTGAGTTTCGAGATTTCAGCTACACGCAAAGCCTGATATCCGACATCCAAAGCTAATTTCGCACCGCGAAAGAAGGCAGAACGCGCGTCAATTTGAGCAAAGAGCAATTCTTGCAACTCCCCCCATTCTCCCGCTCCGAGAGTCATGAGCAACCCGTCACGTAAACCTTTAATTTGGATGAGATTGTTTTTTTGATTCATAGATAAAGTGCGTATAGCGTATTACGTATTGAGTATTTTTTTAAGGTTAAAACCGGGCAAATTATAGCATGAAGACCTAACCGCCACCTTCGGCAAGGTCAATCGCTTTTAGTTCAAAGTAGGCTTCCATCACCCTCCCTACAACGGGACCAGCAACGCTGGATCCCTCACCACCATTGTACATGAACGCCATGATGATAATTTCGGGGTCATCAAAAGGCGCGTAAGCCATCGTCCACGCGTGAGTGGGCCAATTGCCGAAGGTGCAACGATTCGCGGCAAGAGCGACATCATCACAGTATTCGGCTGTGCCTGTTTTACCGGCAACCGCGACAGGGAAGTCGCCAAAAATTTTATTAAGCGTACCATAGAGCGTATCTGTGACGGCAAGACGCATCCCGTTTTGGATTTGTTCAACCACGTAGGGGTCAACTGTGCTTTTTGTTCCCACATCAAGACAATAGCCACCATCGCAATCGAAATTGGTAATCAGCGGGGTTTGGGTAATATCCCATTTTAGGCGAGGGGTAAAAGGAGCGAGAAGCCGACCCTCATCATCTATCTCTTCGCGAACGACAGTTGGCTGCATTAACATCCCGTCGTTCGCGATAGTTGCACCAGACATAAGAACTTGAAGCGGCGTTGCGAGGACGTATCCCTGCCCAACGCTGGCGATGTAGGTGTCACCCGTTGACCAGTTTTCACCCTGATTAATACGCTTCCATTGCGGGCTGGGAATCAATCCGTCCGCTTCGCCGGGTAATTCAATACCGGAGGGGGCATCGTAGCCAAGTGCGCGAGCATATTCACCCAGACGCAAAATACCCAATCCTTCGGGGATTTCATCTTTATAGCCACCGCCCAATTTATAAAAACAAACATTGCTGGAATAGGCGATACAGCGCAAGAAATCAATTGAACCAAAACCCTCCGGTCTCTGATCATAAATCCAGTCTACGAAAGGACGCTCGCGACCGGGATCGTTCGGCGAGAATTTTTCCGTCAGAATGAGTTGACCGGGGGCTTGAATCACTTGGTCAACGGTAACAACACCTTCATTTAATGCGCCGGTCGCGGTAGAGAGTTTGAAAACCGATCCCGGCGGGTATTCGCTAGAGATGGCATTATTCAAAAGAGGGTGTCGCGGGTCTTCACTTAATTGTTGATAATAATAAGCGGGGATAAAACGCGCCAAACGATTATTTTCGTAAGAGGGATACGAAACCATCGCCAGAATTTCTCCTGTTTTAGGATTCATAGCAATCGTTACACCACTAGAAATACGCACTTTACCAAAATATCTATTCCAGGTATCTATCTCGTCAAGCAACGCCCCCTCAGCAGCTTTTTGCAAACGAACGTCTATAGACAAGCGCACATTTCGCCCCGCTACCGGTTGAATCGGCGGTTCAAGATTGCGCAATTCTTTTCCAGCAACATCTACCTCGACGACTCTTTTCCCATTTGTGCCCGCCAGAATATCTTGCAAAGTCGTTTCCACACCAGCATAGCCAATTTTGTCGCGTCCGGCGATGAAACCAAGTTCTTCGTATTCATCCACTTGAGAGGCGGGGATGGGACCCAAGAATCCGATAATATTCGCAGTCAGGGAACCGGTAGGATAGTCTCGGATCGGGTCAATCTGCACGGAAACGCCGAGCCAGCCCACTGCACGTTCGCGGACGATGCGAGCGGTTTCCTCGTCCACATCACAGCTGACAGGCACCGGTCGGTACGGGGCGAGAGAATCCCCCAATTCCACTAATTGAGCAATGCCGGGACCCGGTACACAAGCGGCAAAAAGTTTTGCGTCATCCAATGTCCCGTGATTGACTGGCACATCAATAATCTCGGAGAGTTCTCGGTAAATGTGTTGAATATCCGCTAGGTCATCCGGGAGGTAAGCAGGTGTGATAACGATATTATAGGCAGCAACATTTCGAGCCAAAATGACCCCGTTACGGTCGTAAATAATACCGCGCGAAGTAGGAACGCTGATTTCACGTGTAAAATTATCCTCCGCGCGCACGAGCCAGTTTTTCCCTTCAAAAATTTGCAAATTAAAGAGACGAAAAACCAAAAGGCTGAGCGTAAGTGCGGCGATGAAGTAAAAAACTAAAACACGCCAGGGTTCTCCGCGAAAATCGGCTGGTTTATTCGTGTTCATTCTTCATCCTCGATATCATAAACCCAAACGGCGAGGTCTCGAAAAATCGGCAAAGCAGGTAAAGCCAAAAACAAATTCAGAAAAAGACTCGGCAAGGTGACGATACTAAGCACATCACCAATCACGAGAGGGCTACCCATCAGACGCAACACAAAAATCGATAGAAAATGCACAATCAACGTACCCAAAAATACCAGTATAAAAATTGCAATCAGAGGAGCTTGCCAAAGACGGCGCACCATGATACGCGCTAAAAGAACGATTAATAAATAGCCGCTTAGGGAAAGAAACCACGGGAGTGCGGAAGTCCACCCAACCAAAAGACCGCCCAAAATCGCCCAATGCCAAGAAGTTTCCACTCGCTCCTGCAAAGACCAAGCCGCGATAGCAACCAGCATTAAATCCGCATAACCGCCTAAAAGCGGGATGCGACTAATAATCGCCATCTGAAAGACAAGAATCAGCGATAAAAGAGGGATTGCTATTAATTCTTTCACGAAGTTAAGGAATCTCTTCTGGAGTCAGAGGCGTGATGTCAATCGGCTTGAAGTTCATAATCACCAGCACAATTTCAAGACGCGAAAAATCAACCGTAGATTGCACGGAAGCCTCTTGAAAAAGCTCGTAATCGCGTTTGCGGAGATTGAATAATTGCCCGACTAACAAATCCGGCGGATAATCTCCCCCCAAGCCAGAGGTCAGGACAATATCCCCTTCTTGGATTTTGACATCTTGCGAAATCATTTCGAGGGATAGATCGCCGGTCACAGAGCCGACAAGAACCGCATCCGTATCTGCGCTCTGCAAACGGATATTGACCGCGGAGGCTGGATCTGTGATTAGTTGGACGCGTGCCGCGTCCGCAATGACCGCATCTATGCGCCCGATCAGCCCTTGATTCGTAACAACGGGCATTCCCCGTCTAAGCCCATCGTTAGAGCCGCTATTGATGATGATATAGTGCAAAAAGGGGCTGGGGTCACGTCCGATTACAGAGGCGGCTTTATATATACTTTCGGGATTGGCTTGCGAGAAATCAACCAACGCCGCAAGAACTTGCGTATCAGTCAATTGTTGCTGGAGTTGAATCACTTGCGTTTGCAAGCCCGATATTTCCGCCTCTAATTGCGCGTTCCGTTGTTGGAGAGAAAGAATATCGCTCGGCGCATTAAAGAAATTTCGAATCGTTATATAACGAGTCGAAACCCAAGTTTGCACTGAGACTAACGAAGCACTAAAGAGATTTGAAACAGGACTAAAATAACCGCCCAATGCCAATGCCAAAATGCCCCCCACCACCAAAAAGATGATCGTTGTTTGCAAAGAACGAGGAAAACTAGATTTCATAGGAGGGGTTTAAACCTCTTCTTTACCTGCCTTACCCATTTTTTCTCCAAAGGTATTAAGAAAATATTAAAGGGCAAGAGAGATGAAAGGAGGCTTAAGAGCTACGCCGCTCCAGCCCAACGAGATAAGGAGAAAGATTCTCAAAATCGTCATAAATCATGCCTGCCCCACGCGCGACACAAGTCAGCGGGTCTTCGGCTACCCAAGTGCGGAGCCGAAGATCATCTGTCAGACGTTTATCCAGCCCGTTCAAAAGTCCGCCTCCCCCCGCGAGGCAAACGCCCAAATCCATCAGGTCACCAATAATTGCCGGTGGAATTTCGTCCAACGCGTCACGAACAGTATCTACAATTACTTGAACAGAACCCGCCAAAGCCTCGCGAATTTCTACCGAAGAAACTTCAACGGTTTCAGGTAAACCTGTTACTAAATTGCGCCCGCGTACTTCTGTTGTCATCTCTTTCTCAAGCGGGAAAGCCGAACCTACGGTCATTTTCACTTTTTCCGCAACTCCCTGTCCGATAAGCAGGTTATATTTATTGCGCAGATATTGAATAATATCCTGATCCATTTCATCGCCCGCGACACGCAAAGAGCGAGAAGCAACCACACCACCCATTGACATTACCGCAACTTCGGTCGTCCCGCCGCCAATATCCACGACCATGCTCCCGCGCGTTTCGCCGATCGGAAGACCTGCGCCCAAAGCGGCGGCAATCGGCTCTTCGATCAAAAAGGCTTGGCGTGCGCCTGCTGCCATCGCGGCATCGTAGACAGCGCGTTTTTCCACTTCTGTTACACCGGCGGGGATACCAATCACCACGCGCGGTTTGGGGAGCGGCACAACACTCTGCTCGTGAACGCGTCCAATGAAATACTCCAGCATAATTTGGGTAATATCAAATTCAGAAATTACACCATCATGGAGGGGGCGTACCGCAATAACATTCTTCGGCGTGCGCCCGACCATTTCTTTCGCAGACATACCAATAGCAAGAGGGCGACGAGAGCGTTTATCTATCGTCACCCAAGAGGGTTCGTTAATAACAATCCCCTTCCCTCGCACATTAACGAGAGTATTAGCGGTCCCTAAATCAATACCAATATCCAGAGAGAAGAGACCAAGTAACCAGTTAATCGGATTAAAAAAAGCCAATGGGGATTTCCTCGATGATGTAGTTTTGCAAAATGTCCCTTACATATTGCATCAGGCATTATAGCAAAGATAGGCAGCATACGCAACTTATCATAAAGAAGAGGGTTAAATGAGAAAACCATACAACCATTGGAGGACTCATGTCTAGGAAAGTTGCAATAATTACAGATAGCACGGGATATATTCCCGAAGAACTCGTAGCCAAGCATAATATCACTGTTTTACCACTTGAAGTTATTTGGGGAAATGAGACGTTTAAGGATGGCGTTGATATTTCTCCCAGTGAATTTTACTCACGTCTTCAAACATCGAAAATCATGCCCTCGACTTCTCAAGTCACCATCCCATATATGCAAGATACTTTTGAACGTTTGATTGCCGAAGATTATGACATCCTTGGGATTTTCATCTCAGCCGGTCTCTCCGGCACAATCAATTCTGCCGTGCAGGGACGCGCCGCCATGAAAACGGGACAAGATCGCATCCACATTTTCGATTCCATGCAGACTTCCATGCCGCTAGGATTCCAAGCCCTCGTCACTGCCCGCGCTGCTCAAGATGGCGCATCCATTGACGATTGTCTTGCGCTCGCTAAAAAAGCACGGGAAAATTCCGCAGTCTATTTCGCGGTAGATACGCTTGAGTTCCTCCATCGTGGCGGACGAATCGGTGGGGCAAAACGTTTCTTTGGAACCGCAATGAAAGTGAAACCCATCCTCTCCGTTCAAGAAGGTCTTGTCACTTCAGTAGAAAGTGTCCGCACCACCAAAAAAGCACATTTACGCGTTTTAGAAATTATCAAAGAAGAAATCGGCGACCGCACTCCCATCCGCATCGCCACCATCCAAGCCAATGCCGAAAACGAAGCAAATGCCCTACTTGAGCTTGCCCAAAAAGAAATGGATATTACTGAAGTCATTTATTCACAAGTTAGTCCGGTTATTGGTACGCATGTTGGTCCCGGAACAGTTGGTTTGGCTTATTTAGCCGGTATCTAAAAAACACAACTTTTTTCAAAAAAAGTGCGCTCGTAATTTTCCGAGCGCACTTTTTCTATTTTCCTTCCACGAAACAAGCGGGTATAATGCCCCCATGACTTCTCGACAAACCCCTCTCGTCATCGGAATTGCTGGTGGCTCTGGTTCCGGAAAAACCACCGTTGCGCAAGAAATTCTTAATCGCGTTGGTCCTTCACGGATCGCATTTTTGCAACACGACGCGTATTATAAAGATTTAAGCGGATTACCACCCACTCAACGCGCCGCGGTCAATTTCGACCATCCGAATTCTTTGGAAACGGAATTACTCACTCGCCACATCGAAAGCCTAAAAGAAGGCAAGCAAGTAGAAATTCCGATTTATGACTTCGCCACGCATAGCCGCACCAAGAAAACTTTCACGGTCGTCCCGCGTGGGGTCATCCTCGTAGAAGGGATTCTAATCTTCGCCGAATCCGCTTTACGAAAAATCTTCAATGTCAAAATCTTCGTAGACACCGATGATGATATCCGCTTCATCCGCCGCCTAGAACGAGATATTTCCGAGCGCGGACGAACAACTGATACCGTCATCCAGCAATATCTCTCCACCGTGCGCCCGATGCACCTGGAGTTTGTCGAGCCATCCAAACGATATGCCGATGTCATCATTCCTGAAGGCGGATTTAATACCGCCGCCTTGGATATGGTAGTCGCCCACATCGAATCTCTTCTCTAATAAAAGGAAAAAACATGTCTAAAAAAGAATGGGCTTCTGCGCCCGCCATGCAAATTGACCCCGCAAAAACCTACACCGCCACCATCTCCACCGACGAAGGCGATATGGTCATTGAGCTTTTTGCATCTAAAACACCCAAAACCGTCAATAACTTCGTCTTTCTAGCCAGTGAAGGCTTTTACGATAACACCACCTTCCATCGCGTCATCGCCGATTTCATGGCACAAGGCGGCGACCCGACCGGAACCGGCAGAGGCGGTCCAGGCTATCGTTTCGCCGATGAATTCCATCCCGAACTCAAACACGATAAACCCGGCACTCTCTCGATGGCAAACGCAGGTCCCGGCACAAACGGCTCACAATTCTTCATCACCCACGTCCCCACACCTCATTTGGACAACCGTCACAGCGTCTTCGGACAAGTCACCGAAGGCATGGACGTTCTCATGGCTGTTAAAGTCGGTACAAAAATCAACACCATCGCCATTGCCGAAGCCTAAATTAAATGTCTGCACAAAAACGCTTAACCCTCTTACGCTGGCTAAGTATTCTCGCCGTAATCGGGATAAGCGTCTTTGTCTTTTCCATCCGTGACCAAGCCGAAGAAATCGCCGCTTATGGCTATCCGGGCATCTTCGCCATCTCCCTCCTCTCCAACGCAACCATCCTTTTACCTGCCCCCGGTCTCGCCATTGTTTTCACAATGGGTAACGTCTTTCACCCGCTTGGAGTCGCCCTCGCGGCGGGGACAGGTGGCGCACTCGGCGAACTTTCCGGTTATCTAGCCGGATTTAGCGGACAGCCCGTCATTGAGCGGATGGATATCTATGAGCGGATTACCCCCTGGGTGCAGAAATACGGGACGCTCGCGATATTTCTGCTTGCTTCCGTTCCCAATCCTTTTTTTGACCTCGCCGGGATTGCCGCTGGCGTTGCCAAAATACCCGTCAAAAAATTCCTCTTCGCCTGCTGGATCGGACAACTCATCAAAGCCACTGTTTTTGCTTACGCCGGAGCCGCCTCGCTAAATTGGATCTTTCCTCAATAAAATCATGATACGCCGCTGGATTTCCCCCCTCAAAGATTTGGGAGTGCAATTACTCTCCCTCTATTTGCTCATTATTATTCCCGCGTTAATGATTCTATTTGCCTTCGACAAACTCGCCGGGCAACGCATCCAAGCAGATGTACGCGCAAATGACCTCTCTTTAGCGCGCACTATCGCCCTCGAAACAGACCTTTCCATTAATAAATCACTTCAAGCAGTGGACGCACTTTCCCTATATCCCAGCGTTCTCACTTCCAACCCTGAGAAGATGGGAAAAATATTCAACATCTTTCTCCAAACCCGTCCAGACGTAAACCTGATCTACCGCCTCGGTGCAAACGGGATAATGCTCTACCATTATCCAATCGGACCGAGTTCCACCGTAGGAAACGATTTCTCCTTTCGAGATTATTACCAAAACGCCCTAACCAGCAAAAAAGCTCTAGTTTCCAAAGGTAGAATTTCCCCGACAACCAACCAAGCCGTTGCCACCGCCGTTATGCCCATCTGGGACGGAAATCATTTTCTCGGCATTATCGCCACCAATATCAAACTGGTCAGTCTCAGCGAAACATTAGGTGAAATCGTAGCCAGTCGCCGCCCCGAAGAAGGTTTTGAAATCGTCATCCTAGATTCCAGCGCACAAATCATCGCTCACCCCGATTCGCATTTTTTACTCGAAAACGCCCAGAGTATTCTCCCTGCTGTCTACGCCCCCGCACTTGCGGGAGAAAGCGGCACACAAATCAAAAATAACGCCGAAGGGGAAGAGCGTCTTTACACCTATACCCCCATCCCCAGCGCGGGTTGGGGCGTAATCGTTAGCCGTCCCACCGAAACCGCGTTCGCCACACAAATCACTATTCACCGCATTACCCTCATCGTCTCGGCTACCTTCATCATCTTCGGTCTTCTTGTTTGGATCTTACTCTCTCGCCGAGTGATTATGCCAATTGAACGCCTCTCCTCTCTCAGTTACGCCATCGGAAGCGAGCAAGGCATCAGCGCAGAAGAACGCGCCCAAGTAAAATCCATCTCCAATCGCCCTGATCAAATCGGCCATCTCATTCGGAGCATTTTGCGTATGGAAGAATCTATCGCCACGCGCATCAATGAACAGAAAACACTTCTCGAAACCAGCAAAGCGGTCGTCTCCACCCTCGATCCGCAAGTCGTCCTCGACCGCATTTTAGAACAAGTCCAAAAACTTTTTGATGTAAATATGTGTGCCATTGTCACACTGGACGAAACTCGAAACGCTTTTCGCATTCGCGCCAGTCTCGGTTTATCAAAAGAATACGCGGCGCAACTTATTATCCAACCAACCGACCCGAACTCCATCTCAATGCGCGCTTTAAATACAATGCAACCTGTCCAAATTAGCGACACTATCAACGACGCCAGTTTTGCATCTCGATTACCTCTCGCCGAAAGAGAAGGCTATCGCTCGCTCATCGCCGTCCCACTCAAAACACAACACACACCTCGCGCCGCTCTACTCGTTTTCCGTCCCGACCCGCATATTTTCACTCGAAACGAAATTCAGCTTCTCGTCAATTTTGCCAATCATGTCACGATGGCTATCGAAAATGCGACTCTCTATTCTCGCAGCGATATGCGCCTCCAAGAACAAACGCACCGTATCGAATCCCTCGTTCATTCCCTCTCCGATGGGCTGATTTTGAGTGCGTTAGAAGGCGGTGTTATCTACGCGAATCGGCGTATTGGAGAGCTAGCAAGCCTAAATCCAGAAGAGCTAATCCACACCAGCGTAGAAAATATCCTCAATCGGATTCTGCTGAATACGCCGAACCGCGAAGAAATTCATAAAAAAATCGAAAACGCACTCAGCGGCAAGGAAGAACGCGATATTAACTTCCCCGTTATCAGTTTTAGCGGACGAATTTATCTGCGCTTACAGGTTTTTGATGTAACCGACACCAACGGAAAAGCGATTGGGCGCGGACTTATTTTTCGCGATATTACCGCCGACCAAGAAGTTGACCGCATGAAATCCAGCCTAATTTCAACCGTTTCGCACGAACTTCGCACCCCGCTCGCCTCCATCAAAGGCTACGCCACCACCCTCCTCGCCGATGACGTAGAATGGGATGAGACCTCTCAACACGAATTTCTTACCATCATCTCCGATGAAGCGGATCGCCTCAGCGCGCTGGTGGATAACCTCCTCGACCTTTCTCGCATCGAATCGGGCAATTTAAATATCTCTCGGATTGAATGTACTGTTGAAGATCTCATTCAGCGTGCCGCCAAAAGAGCACGTCTTCAAGAGGGAAATAAGCTCGAGGTCGCTCTTAACCCGAACCTGCCCACGTTATATGCAGATCCGCCGCGTCTCAAAACAGTTCTCCGCAACCTACTCGAAAACGCGGTCAAATACGCCGGAGATAAAGCGATCATTCGAGTCGAAGTTTTATGCGAAAACGATAACTTCATCTTCCGAGTCAAAGATAACGGACCAGGCATCCCCCTCGAAGAAAGTGGACGTATCTTCCAAAGTTTTTATCGTGTAGATACTAGCCTAGCGCGCATCGCCAGCGGTGCGGGGCTGGGGTTGGCAATTTGTCAGGGGCTAGTTCAAGCCCACGGCGGAGAAATTTGGACAGAACCCCAGCAAAAAGGCGCGTGCATCGCTTTTTCCATCCCCGTTACTCAGATGGGTAATGAAAACGAAGAATAAGGCAGATAAAAATGAGCAGTAATTCCCCCACCGTCCTCGTTGTAGATGATGAGAAACCCCTCCGAGATTTTGTTCGCCGCAATTTAGAAATTCGTAATTTCAATGTTGAAACCGCCTCGAACGGTCTCGAAGCCCTCGCTATTTTTAATACCTACCATATAGACCTTGTAATTCTCGATATTATGATGCCACACCTTGACGGCTTGGAGACAACTCGTCGCATTCGCCAAACCTCGCTTGTGCCAATTATCATTCTCACCGCTCTGGGGGAAGAATCGGATAAAGTCCACGCATTTGATATGGGCGCAGATGATTATCTCACCAAACCCTTTGGCACCGGTGAACTTCTTAGCCGCGTTAAAGCTGTTTTAAGACGCGCGAGGTGGTCAGAGTTTCCAGCCATCAACGAGCAGATTACACGCGAAGAGATTGTAGCTGATCTTGAGCGGCACGAGATTAACGTCCGCGGAACGCTTCTAAATCTCACGCCAACCGAATTTAATTTACTGGTTTATATGATGCGTCATGCTGGAAAAGCTCTTTCTCATCGTTTAATTCTACAGAATGTTTGGGGACCTGAGTACGGCGAAGAAGCTGAATATCTGCGCGTTTATATGGGGAAATTACGTCAAAAAATAGAAAAAGACCCGCTCAAACCCGAATACCTGCTCACCGAACGCGGGATTGGATATCGGTTTAAAGGATAGCAATTTATTTCTCATTGATGACTCCACTGCATAAAAGGTCATTTCACCACAAAGGACACGAGGGAACGCAAGGTTTTTTGTTTACGTTAAAAACGTATCTCTAGCATGATAAAAGAAGCACGTCAGACCGTTTATATCTTGGTCAAAACAGGGGAACACCCGAAAGGCAAGGGTGATTTTTTATAACATATTTATAAACCCTTCCCCACTTTTTATCCTTTCTTTGTACTGAATGTGTAGAATAATAGCAAGGTGAATCATCTGCGATTCCCTATTCTCTTTTTTTCGTTCCACACCCCAATCGGAGGAGTACAAAATGAAACGTTCGTCAATTATCCTAATTACGCTGTTAATGCTTGTTAGTCTTGTATTATCAGCCTGCAAAGCATCGGCGACTGAAGCCCCTGCGCCTGCAGAACCAGCTCCTACCAAAGAAGCTGTTGCGCCAACAGCGGCTCCTGCGGCAGCAGAACCGACCACAGAAGAAGCCTCTGTGCCAGAACCTCAAACACTGACCGTTGGCTTCACATCTTC
>JAOZOM010000027.1 GCA_029933275.1 Anaerolineales bacterium
AATTCGCAGGTCACTAACGTAACCCAATCATATTCTTCGGATTGAAGAACGGAGTTCACGTTTTTAGATGTGACAAGTTTACTCTCGCGCACTTCGTAGGTGTAGACGAGACCCCACGCGTGAATTTGAACTTGGTCGCCGTACTTTAGGTTTTTAATTTCGGCGAAAACACCAGGGCGGTTAAACGCATCCCAAACGTGACCGGTGATGACGGTATTCCCCGCCCAAGTTGGGAAGGCGGAACCAGCCAAATAACCCGCTGAATTGTCGAGCCAAGTCACATCCCAGCCATTTTCACTTTGCGGTACGCCAACGATGGGGATGTTCAGGTTTAGAGAGGGTATTTCGAGGGTCATTGCTGTTTCAGCGTAGGCTTTAGCGGCAGGCTGTTCGTTTAACGCAGTCACGCGTCCATGAGGGAAACCAGTTTCGGGCAAGAGCGAGGGTACAGGAGCTATCCTAAATGTTGTCACCGAATCAGATCCGTTATTGAGGTGATTTCCAGCCAAATCCGTGATCGATGTCGTTCCGCAAACAAGCAAACGGTACTCCCCAATCGGAAGCGGCGAGCCGTTATTCAGTCCGACTGTAGCGGTAAAAGCACCAGAATCGTAAGTTACAGCTCCAGTTGGGATTTGGATATCGTCTCCTAAAACACTGTTTCCGTTAAGGCTATAGGCAAGACAAGTATCTGTATCATAGGCTATATTTGCACCAGATTGGATGAGCAAATAATTATTGGGATTGGTTACATCTTCGGGATCACTGTTTCCCACCGGGTTATTAGCATCTGCACCGAAAGTAATTTCCAAACTAGTGAACTGGGTATAGTAATTTTCTAAATTTTGTAGGGCGGTATTGTTCGGTTGAGCAACCGTACCATCTGCAATAATCACAATAGCCGTTGTGTCGTAGGTAACGCTATTATCTGTACTCGTAGAAGTGGTGTTGTCATTTCCGCTTGCATCTTGTGCCGCATTAGCGGGGATAGTCGCCGTGACAGTTTCGCCATCTACCATACCACTGACTTGGGCGGTGTAAGTATCACCTGTGCCAGTACTTGTGACTGTAATCGTTGGTGCTGCCATACCAGAGATATTAACATCGGTGTTATCAAATCCAGTGACATCTTCACTAAAGACAATATCGAAGACAATCGGGCTGTTGTTGGTTGGGTCAGATTGAGCCGCACCTTGCTCGATGGTGACGCTGGGACCAGAAGAATCGTAGGTGATAGAGAATTGTGTCGCGGCAGTGTTGTCATTTCCAGCAGAATCTTGGGCAAGATTTGCTGCAATATCTACGGTGACCACCCCCTCAGTGGTGGGAGTAACATCAATAGTATAAGACGCACCCAAACCAGCAAAATTGCTAGCAGTGCCATTCCCAACCGAGATATCGCCGATGTCAAAGCCAGTCACGTTTTCGCTAAATGTGATTGTGATGGGAATAGGGTTAGTATTGGTCGGGTCGCTGGCTGTACTGGTAATAGTAATAGTAGGAGCAGAGACATCGTAACTGATTGCGAATTGTGTGGCAGCAGTGTTGTTATTTCCAGCAAAATCTTGAGCGATATTTGCCGCGACATCTACGCTCACAGCGCCATCGGCGGTGGGGGTAATGTCAATGCTATAAGACGCGCCAGAACCTGAGAAATTACTAGCGGTGCCGTTCCCAACCGTGATGTCGTCAACTGTAAATCCATTCACACTTTCACTAAATGTAATCGTGACGGGAATCGGGCTAATATTGGTCGGGTCGCTGGCTGTGCTAGCAATGTTAACAGTGGGAGCTGATGAATTGTAATTAATTGAAAATTGTGTCGCTACGGTATTATCATTCCCCACAGAATCTTGAGCAACATTTGCCGCAATATCTACGGTGACCACGGCATCCGTGGTGGGGGTAATATCAATGCTATAAGACGCGTCCGAACCAGAAAAATTGCTGGCGGTGCCGTTCCCGACTGTGATGTCACCGATGTCAAATCCATTCACGTTTTCGCTGAAATTAATCGTGATAGGAATGGGGCTGATATTGGTCGGATCGCTGGCTGTGCTACTGATAGTAACTGTAGGAGCAGAGGCATCGTAATTGATTGAAAATTGCGTCGCGGCGGTATTATTATTTCCAGCAGAATCTTGGGCGGCATTTGCCGCAACATCTACGGTGACCGCGCCATCGGCGATTGGGGTGATATCAACGCTATAAGATGCGCCCAAACCAGAGAAATTGCTAGCGGTGCCATTCCCAACCGAGATATCGCCGATGTCAAATCCATTCACGTTTTCGCTAAATGTAATCGTGACGGGAATCGGGCTAATATTGGTCGGGTCGCTGGCTGTGCTATTGATAGTAACTGTAGGCGCAGAGGCATCGTAATTGATTGAAAATTGCGTCGCGGCGGTGTTATTATTTCCTGCGAAATCTTGAGCGACGTTTGCTGAAACGTCCACCGTGACCGTTCCATCCATCGCGGGCGCGATGTCAACGCTGTATACGCCTGCTCCGACGTCAACAAAATTACTCGCCGTGCCACTGCCAACCATGATATCACCGATGGCGAAGCCGGTTACGCCTTCGGAGAACGTGATTGTGATGGAAATCGGGCTAGTATTGGTCGGGTCGCTGGCTGCGCTGGTAATGCCAACAGTGGGAGCGGATGTGTCATAATTGATAGAGAATTGTGTCGCGGCAGTGTTATCATTTCCGGCAGAATCTTGGGCGGCATTTGCCGCAACGTCTACAGTGACCTCACCATCCGCTGTGGGGGTAATGTCAACGGTATAAGTTGCGCCAAAACCAGAGAAATTGCTGGCGGCACCATTCCCAACCGAGATATCGCCGACGTCAAAGCCAATCACGTTTTCACTGAAATTAATCGTGACAGGAATCGGGCTAGTATTGGTTGGATCGCTGGCTGCGCTGGTGATCGCTACGGTGGGGGCAGATATATCATAAGTCACGCTATTATCTAAGCTAGCACTAGCAATATTGTCATTTCCTCCCGCGTCTTGTGCCGCGTTAGCAGGGATAGTCGCCGTGACAGTTTCGCCATCTGCCATGCCACTGACCTGAACAGTATAAGTGCCTGTACCAGTGCTGGAGACAGTAATTGTTGCCGCCCCCGCCATGCCTGAGATATTCACATCACTATTATCAAATCCCGTGACATCTTCGCTAAAGACAACATCAAAAATAATTGGGGCAGTATTTGTTGGATCAACTTGAGTTACCCCCTGATTGATCGTGACAGTAGGAGGAATAATATCTCCTCTGGCTTCAGAAACAAAGATATCATCTACCCCATTTGTGTCCGGTATCGCCAATAAGTTATTGGCAGCAGACTGAAAGGCAACATAACGCCCATCGCTAGAAATGGATGTGCGTTGGGAATTTCCATTCCCTTCCACGCCATTAGAATCAATCGAAACACGCGTAGTAACTCCGCTCTGGCGGTCGTGAACAAAAACATCGCCAGCCAAATTCCCATCTCCTATAACCAGATTGGTAGCATCAGACTGAAAAGCAATATAGCGTCCGTCACCAGAAATGGAAGCATAAAAAGAACTGCCCCCCCCTTGCACTCCGCTGGAATCAACCGAAACGCGCTCTGTGAGATTATTTTGGAGATCGCGAACAAAGATGTCACTTTGCGCATTCGTATCTCCTGTAACTAAATCACTGGCATAAGAGTGAAAGGCGACATAGCGCCCGTCATCAGAGATAGAAGGTTCATAAGAATAGCCAGTCGCTTGCGCTCCACTGGAATCAACCGAAATGCGCGTGGTATTGCCGTTGCAATCATGAGTAAAGATATCTATCGCCCCATTTGTATCATTGGGAACCAAAGTGGATGCGGTAGAACGAAAGGCAACAACATAGCAGCTACCACCAGAGATAGACGGATATTCAGAGGGGGCATTTCCCTGCGTCCCATCAGAAGCAACTGAGGCGAGCGTGGTCATCTGGGTTAGACGGTCATAGACGAATATATCAGCAGTAGCATTTGTGTCCCCTGCAACCAAATTGCTAGCATAGGAACGATAGGCTATATATCGTCCATCGCTGGAGACAGATGGGAAAGTAGAATTATTATTCCCCTGCACCCCAAGAGAGCTGACTGAAACAAGCGTAATGCTATCATCATTACAGTCGTAGACAAAGACATCGTCCATCCCCCCATTTGCGTCCACTGCAACTAAAGTACTGGCAAGGGAGTGAAAAGCGACAATGCATCCATCACTGGAAATAGATGGTGCCGCAGATGCGGCATTTCCTTCTGTTCCATCAGACGCAATTGAAATGCGCTTGGTACTTCCGCTCAGGCTGTCATGGAGGAAAATATCCGGTCTCCCATTCATATCATTTGCGACCAAATTGGTGGCAAGAGAACGAAAAACAATATAACGCCCATCGCCAGAGATAGAGGGCCAAAGGGATGTGCTATTCCCCTGTGTCCCGGAAGAATCGACCGAGACACGCGCTACAACACCCAAAGCAAGTACTCCGGTGGCACTAAGTAGCACCGTAATTAAAATTAAAGCAGGTAATACAAGGCGTAGTCTTTTAGTGAGTGATTTCATTTTCTTTTTCCTTCTCCTAAGGATAAATGGGGCATGTTTATACGCATACCTTGTCTCAACACTTATAAGAAATAAGTGGTCAAAATCTCTCTTATAAATAAAAATAAGCGAAGAATACATTCGCTCATTTTTCAAACTATTTAATACTTACCAAAACCGCTTTCACCACTCTGCGAAATAGATACTCTCCACTGAAGAGGTTATGGAACTCGCATGTGACCAGCGTCAGCCAATCATATTCTTCGGATTGAAGACTGGTGTTTACACTTTTAGATGTGACAAGTTTACTCTCACGCACTTCGTAGGCGTAGACGAGCCCCCACGCGTGGATTTGGACTTGGTTGCCGTACTTTAGGTTTTTGGAAAGCTCAAACGTAGCCGCCGAAACAGGCGCAATACCGATGCTAATAAATAATAACGTGGAAATCAATAAAATAGAGAATATGTGCATTACTTTAACGACAAAATTCCTTCCCAACATTTTTTCTCCTTTCCAACTTCCCCTAACCTTACAGTTTTGTAAGGTCTTTGTCAAGTATAGATTTGGTACTGGATTTATCGGGTTTCTCTCCCTCTGCTCTAGTCTTCCTAAAGACCTCCACTACGGATACGTTAGACCTTATTCTTTTTCGTAGATTTTGCAGAAAAAAATTGCGTGAATCTACGAAATCAGTGGATTAAAACCTACAAATTCTCCTTACCCAATTTTCAGATTAAAAAAACTCACCCCTAAACGCCATAAATTTAGGGGTAAGTTTAGCTCTTCTAACTGCAAAAAATCAACTACTCAATAAAAATCTCCACATGCTCGCCGTCTACTTCATCCACAACATCCACGATTTTGCCAGTCACACCCTGCTGGAAGGCATCCATAATGCTATCCATATCCATCCCCTCGATTTCGGGGGCAAAATGCGCGCCGATCTTCATCCCTGCATCCACCAGTGAGAGCGGGATTTGCACCGTAGCCTTCGAGCGACCGTTGCTCACATCCGTCACGCGGACGCGTAACCAACGCGCCGTACCGGCTCGCGCTCGCGGTAAATCCTTTTTTTCGCTGTTGCTCAAAGCTCGCAAAAGTTGTGCGCCCTCTTCTGCAGTAATTTTCTCTTCATTAATCATCTTCAAAATTTTCATGCGTTCTTCAGTTGTCGCCATCATCGCCTCTTCTCCTTTAGCCTACAAAAATCTGCACTTCTTCGCCACCCTCATCATGGACATCCACAATCAGGGCGGCATCACCAGCGGGAGTATTTGCCAGCATCTCTAAAATTTCATCCACACCGGCAAGATTATCTAAGCCGGGAATTTTCTCGCCAAAGTTCCGCAAGAACCACGCGACCAAACGCAAGGGAATCGGAAATCCAAAAGTGATATTTTCGGGTCTCTCACCGGGGGCTTGTTTAATATGCACAAAAAGCCAACGCGAGCTACGGCTCCCTGCCGAAAGCGCAATTACAAAAACGCCCAAAACAAATGGAATCCATGCGCAGTAGAACCAAAAGCCAAATCCAGCAGATTGCATTGCACTGAGCATCCAAATCCCACCGAGAACGGTGATTACAATGCCGATTCCGAGAGGGATGCGCCAAAAGCTACGGACTTTATCCGCAATGGCATTAAGGTTATGATCGACAGCAGGTTCGCGCGTGGATTCTGCGCTTGCTTCCGTTATAAAAGCATTTTCTTCGGCATCAGCCAAATCCGCTTCGAGGGCATTGAGCAGGGTGATTGCTTCTTCGGCTGTAATTTTGCCTTCTTCAACCATCCTGAGGATTTCTTTTTTCTCTTCTATAGACATTATGCATCCAAAGCCGCGAGTAGTTTTTCGGCATCATCTGCGTTAATTTTTTTGTCGGCTAACATTTTCAAAATCAGCAAACGCTCATCGTCTGAAACGGGCGCGGGGGGTGGGGATGTTCTTCTTCCCGAAAAATTAATGGTGTGACGAGCTTCTCGGCGCGCTTTCTGCTTTGCTCTACGTGTCTTTTTATCCATTTTGTTGGCGGTAAAACGCATTTTACGAGCAAAATCTTCGGGGAAGGTGCCCATTTGCTGAGAAATACGCTCGGCAAAATCATCCATTTGGCGGGAGAGATTTTCGCCAAAATTGGCTCCCAGATTATCAAAATCTGCCATTGCAGACCATGCCTCCGCTTGCGCGGTAATGCGTAAATCTCCACCCGCAGAAACTGCCATTTTAGCGGAAGCAGACCCCAAGGTCAGCGTGCGAACCCTTTCTTCCGATTTTTCAATACCGGGTAATTTAATGCTCAAATCATCTCCCGCGGAAAGCGTCAGTTCAACATCCGCATCGACCGGCAAACGAAGCAAAATATCGTCTCCCGCGCTGATTTGGTAATCTGCGCCCTTTTGCGGTTGGAGGTAAAGCACAGCATCACTACCAACTCTTAGATTGAGATTTCCCCGTACATCACGCAAATGCAGGTCGCTACCAATTTTACCGATGCTCAGATTGCCCGATATATCACGAATCGAAGCATCGTCTCCAATAAAATCCGCTTTGAATGACTCGGCGCGGCGCAAGAAAAGGTCGCTGCCGATTTTTCCAACTTTAGCTGTGCCGATTTCACGCAGAGCCAAATCACCGCCAATATTTTCTAAATTAAGGGCGTTTTTTAGGTTGCTAAAACGGGCATCACCCGCGATAGAGGCGATTTCAATTTGCGTCTTTTCAGGCAAAGAGAGAATCAGATTGTCATCGCAAGTTAGGGTGATTTTTCCATCTTCGGCGAAAATCTCTAAGACGCTTCCGCTCGTTTTTGCTTGAATTTCATCGCGATCCCATCCGATGACACGCAGATCGCCAACAATATCAGCGATTTGCAATTTTGGCATTTTGCCAACTGATAAGGTTTTTTGCTCCACTTTAATTCTCCTCTCCGTTGAGAATACGCATGGCATCTTCAGCTGAAATCCGACCTGCGTCTAGATCATCCAATATGCTGCGGCGTTTCTCTTCGTCTAAACCGAGATTCTCCTCTTTGCCCGGTTCGTATCCCATTGCACGGATAACTTCATGCAAACGGTTACGAATGGTGGGGTAGGAAAGATTAAGTTCGGATTCAACACGGGTGATTTTGCCTTCACAACGGACAAAAACTTCGATGAATTCCATTTGTTTTTTTGAAAGGTTCGCAAAAGCTCCGGCATAGAAACGCCCCTCTATAGAGGTATTACAAGAGGTACATTCTAGGCGGGTGATTACTAGCTCATCTTTGCAAACAGGGCATTGGGTTAAGACAGGGTTCATGGGAAACTCCTTTTTATCTAGATAACTTCGGAGGTAACAGCGGATTCGACAGCAAGTATTTTCTCTTCTAGTTTACGGTGTAGCCAAAGATAGCCCAAGGTTGCTAATACACCGATTACACCAACAAGATACCAAAGCACGCGCGGATTAGGAGCATTATCCATCACCAAACCTGCGAGAAGAGGTCCCAGAGCAAAGGGGACTGCGCCCGATATGCCAAATATCGCCATATAGCGTCCACGCATATCTTTGGGAGAAAAATACGCAACCAAAGATTGTGCGACGGGGGCAATAATCATCTCGCCAAAAGTTATGATTACCATGGCGATTGCGAAGAAGAGCGTTGTGGAGACAAATCCGTACATGGCAAAACCGATAGTATATAAAACCATTCCGGCTGCCATCATGAGCATCGGTGATTTCTTCTCGATTCTGCGCGTAATGGGGAATTGGAGCAAAACGACCATTAATGCGTTCATACTAAGAAGATAGCCATATCCCACAGTTGAGAAATCGAAAGAATCTCGCAGGTAGACCCCAAGGGTGGTATTCATATTCATGTAGACCAATCCCATCAGAATACTAATAAGCATGAAGGCAAGAAAAAGATAATCTCGAAAAACGTGAATATACCCACCGAAGGTTTGGGCAACGCTTTCCTCCTCCTGCCCTTCTGCAGATTGTGGTTTGGTTTCGGGGATCAAGCCCAATACCAGTCCCGCAACGAGAATGCTAACTACCGCATCCGTGACAAAGAGGAGTAAATACGATTTTGCGGCAAGAAAACCACCGATAGCCGGTCCGATAACAACGGAGAGATTCATAATCACTCGCAAAATACCATATCCCTGCGCTCGTTTCTCTTCCGGTAATAAATCCGCGACCATTGCTTGATGTGCGGGCCCACCGATATTGGTGAGACCTGCTATCGCGGCGATGATAAAGAAGATGTCAAATGAATTTACCAATCCCATCGCCACGCTACTTAATGAGGTGGCGATGAGGCTGAAAATAATGATTTGCTTGCGCCCAAAACGATCTGTGAGTGCGCCGCCCAAAACACTCCCCACCAAACTGGCAACAGAAAAAACAGCAAAAAGGATGCCAACTTGCGTCATCCCAATCTCAAATTTACTGGTGAGGTAGAGAGCAAAAAAGGGAAAGAGTAAAGCTCCACCCAAATTATCGACAAAAGAAATGCCAACAAGCATCCAAAAAGTTTTCGGATATTCGTAATAAATAGTCTTCCAATCTTCCATCTTATTTCTAAAAAACATTTCTCATCCTAAACAATTAAGTCTCTGGCTGGCTCCCCCCAAACCAGCCAGAGATAAGGAAGTGCTAAAGTTATTGGCGAAGAGAAAATGCCAATTGAATATCTTTCTCTGGTTGCTGGGCAAGTTTTTCTCCGAGGGCAATTAGCATAGAACCGAAGTTTTTGCGAAGGCGACTTCCTTTTCGAGGCAACATCGCGATGATGCGATCATTTTGTGCTATCGCTTCAAGCTCAGCTTGACGAGTAAGATAGTATTGATAGTGGTCAATTGCATTTGTAGAAAACATAATCATTCTCCTTCAACGTTCTAAGTAACACTTTTGAAATACACTTGCATTATACATAAAAAGAAAAGAATGTCAAGTATTTTATTAAAAATATCAATATCTTTATTGAATTATTTAATTTTTAGATCAACTTTCTTTGTTTTCAACAGAAAAAATGTTTCGCGTAAAATTACGCGATATTTCTCACAAAACCGCCCTTGACTAAGAACGCATGTTCGAGTATTATTTCGTAGCACAAATGAGCAGTTTTAATTTTGGAGGCATCTATGGCACGCAAAGCAAAAGGTCTTGGTGAACGCCACAAGAAAATTTTGGAATTTTTAAAGTCTTATCAAAAAAACGAGGGATATACCCCCACCATTCGCGAAATAGGTGAGGCTACGAATATCTCATCTACATCGGTGGTTAATTATTATTTAGACCAACTAGAAAAAATGGGGAAGATAGAACGTCAGCGTAAAATTTCACGCGGAGTACGTTTGGCGGGCAATAACCCTCTAGGGGAGATGTTTAAGATCCCGCTGGCAGGCAGAATTGTCGCGGGTGAGCCAATTCCTGTCCCCGCTTCGGATTTTAGTTATTTTGACGCTGAATCATCTGTTGATATTGCGCGTACTCTCCTCCCCTCCCCGGAAAAAAGCGATGGCTTATTCGCTCTAGAAGTTGACGGAGATTCGATGATTGATGCGATGGTCAACGACGGCGATATTGTCATCATGAAATCAACCGGCGGCATAGCTAAAAACGGCGAAATGGTCGCGGTTTGGCTCCCCGAACGCGATGAAACAACACTAAAATATTTTTACAAAGAAGATGATGGGTACCGATTGCAACCCGCCAACCCGACAATGGATGCCATCCACGTTGGTAAGGATGAACCCCTAGAAATTAAGGGGAAGGTGGTGATGGTTATCCGTCAAATAGACAAGACGGTTATTTAGAAAATAAAAGTAGAAATAAAAAAAGCGGCTCTTTGCAAAGCCGCTTTTTTTGTTCTTTGCTTCGAAAACTAAGCAATCTCGATGACTGCACCGGCAGCTTCGAGTTTTTCTTTAGCGTCAGCAGCAGCTTCTTTGCCAACTTGGGTAAGAATCTTGGAACCGGCGGTTTCAGCCAATTCTTTGGATTCTTTAAGACCCAAGCTAGTCAATTGGCGAATCGCCTTGATAACATCAATTTTCTTAGGACCAGTTTCTTTGATGACAACATCAAATTCAGTTTTCTCTTCAACAGCTTCTTCAGCAGGACCAGCAACAGCAACCGCTACGGGAGCAGCAGCAGAAACGCCCCATTTTTCTTCTAATAATTTGACCAAGTCAGCAGCTTCGAGAACGCTCAAAGTGCTCAGTTCCTCAACAATTTTTTCGAGATCAGCAGCCATTATAAAACTCCTTGTTTTACATTAAGTAATAGTTATTTAGATATTTTCTCCCGCTTAAGCAGCGGCAGGTTCTTCGGAATATGCTTTGATTACAGCAGCCAGCCCGCGCGCGGGTTCGGCAACTGTACGTACCAATTTGCTCGCCGGAGCTTGCAATACGCCCAATAATTGTGCGCGTAAAACTGGTAGAGAGGGCAGTTTCGAGAGAGCCGTAACTTGCTCACGACTAAGAACTTCAACGCCCATATAACCGCCTTTGAATCCAAATGCTTCAACATCCTTTGCCATATCGGCAAGTGCTTTTGCTGTTGAGGCAACATCTTCAAATGCGAAACCAATCGCGGTGCTATTTTCAAGATACCCTTCAGGGATATTGAAATCCTTAGCCTTGAGAGCTAATTTAGCCAATCGGTTTTTAACGACATGAAATTCTCCGCCAACTTCACGAACCTTAGCGCGAGCATCCTCCATATCTTTTACAGAAGCACCTTTATAATCCATCAGGATTAAGGCTTGGCTTTTACTCATCCACTCTTTATATTGAGCCAAAACTTCTTCTTTACGTTGCTTTGATAGTGCCATGGAACCTCCTTTCATTAAAAATCTTTGCCTATCTACATCCACAGGCAAAGACTTTTACGCCCCAAAAGGGGTGAACTTTCGTTCAGTCTTCGTCTGGGCAGGAAATTAAGTTCTCATCAAAGAACACCTGCTTTCTTCGGCGAAGTGATAGGTTTTTAAGTTAATAGGATTAAATTTCTATCCTTTTGACTTTAAAGTGACTGAGCCTGATTTGCATCAACTTTGATACCAGGACCCATAGTAGAGGCGAGGGTTACTCGCTGAATGAAATTGCCTTTTGCCGCAGCAGGTCTCGATTTAACAATCGCACCCATAAGAGCTGCAAAATTATCATGCAATTTTTCTACCCCAAAAGAGGCTTTCCCAATAGGGACGTGGACATTTGCGGTCTTGTCGAGACGATATTCCACACGTCCGGCTTTTGCTTCCTCAATAGCCTTGGGGAGATCCTCCGCTTTGACGACTGTGCCTGCTTTGGGATTTGGCATCAAGCCACGTGGACCAAGTACTCGACCCAAACGACCAGCTTTCCCCATCATATCGGGCGTGGCGATCGCGACATCGAAATCGGTCCACCCCCCCTGAATTTTTTTCAGCATTTCATCATCGTCCGCAATGAAATCCGCACCTGCTTCACGAGCAATTGTTGCGCCTTCACCAGCGGCAAAGACCAAGACACGCACCGTTTTCCCTAAGCCATGAGGCAAATTAACAGTGTCGCGGACTTGTTGGTCAGCTTTACGGGGATCAAGTCCCATGCGGATGTGAACTTCGATTGTTGAATCAAAAGAAGTAGTTGATGTCTCTATTACGAGCTTCATCGCATCGTTAGGAGAGTAAAAAGTATCTCGGTTTACTTTTTCCGCTGCGGCTCGGTATTTCTTTCCATGCTTTGCCATAATTATCCTCCGTGGTGCAAACGGGCTAAAATAAGCCCTCCCACCTGTAATTAGTTTTTAACGATAATGCCCATACTGCGGGCGGTACCTTCGATTTGTCGCATAGCACCTTCAATATCAACCGCATTCAAATCTTTCATTTTGGTCTCTGCGATTTCTTGCACTTGCGCACGAGTAACAGAACCAACCTTCTCACGATTCGGCTCACCTGAGCCTTTTTCAACACCAGCAGCTTTGCGTAAAAGCTCGGCTGCAGGCGAGGTCTTCAAGATAAAGGTAAAAGAGCCATCGGTGAAAACGGTAATCTCGGCGGGGAGAATTTCTCCCGGGCGGCTAGATGTGCGGGCATTATATTCTTTGCAGAATGCCATAATATTGACACCATGCCCAGCCAAGGCGGGACCGATAGGAGGTGCCGGATTGGCTTTGCCTGCTTCGATCTGTAGACGTACTATTGCTTTAAATTTCTTTGCCATTTTTACTCCTCTGTGGTTTTGACGGGCTTTTTGAAATGCCCTCCCACTTTCTTAAACCAATAAGCTGGTTGCTTATCGGGGTTTAGTGATTTATGCTTTTTCTACTTGCAAAAAATCCAATTCGACTGGGGTTTCACGTCCAAAGAAACTTACCATAATGCGGACTTTGGTTCGCTCCATATCGATATTTGCGACAACGCCACGGAAATCGTTGAATGGCCCATCCACAATGCGGACACGCTCGCCAACCTTGAAGGTGACATTAATCATCGGCGAATCAGCTTCCATGCGTTTAATAATCTGAGCAACTTCTTCAGGACGCAAAGGTGTGGGCAAATTGCCCATCCCGACAAAACCTGTTACGCCAGGCGTGTTACGAACAACAAACCAAGATTCTTCGGTCAGGATTAAGTTGATCAAAACATAGCCGGGGAAAATATGTCGTTCTACGGTGCGTCGTTTACCGTCTCTAACTTCAACTTCTTCCTGAGTCGGGATGATGACATCAAAAATCATGTCTTTCATCCCCATTGTTTCGATTCGTTGTTCTAGGTTATGGCGAACTTTTTTCTCATAACCAGAATAACAGTGAATCACGAACCAATCAGAGGGATCTTCTTCATCGTCTTCGATGGGAAGGGAAGATGTCTCTTTTTCGGAAGCAAGCCTCTCGTCCACGAGCGTTTCGACAGAGTCGTTTAAAGGAGAAGAGGCTGAGGAGTTGTCCAACTCTTCAGCTTCATCTTTACTATTTGCCTCGTCCAATTTTTCTTCTGGATTTTGAAAATCCATGAGAGACCTCTATTCCAAAATATTAGAAACCGAAGAACAAATTTAACAATTTGCTCGAAACACCACTGACCAAGCTAAGGAATGCACCCATTACCATCATCGTAATAACAACAATGATGGTTAGGTTAATTGCCTCTTCTCGGGAGGGCCAAGAAACTTTACGCAATTCTCCAGTCGTTTCGCGAACGTAACGCTGAATGGCGTTTTGCTTTTTTTTGCCTGTTTTGCTCTTAGCAGCCAAAAGATTCTCCTTCATCCTATTGACGGATAAAACGCCGCCTCATACTCTTTCTCGGAGGACGGCGTTACTTTAGACAGGCCAGGCAGGAATTGAACCCACAACCTACGGTTTTGGAGACCGTTGCTCTGCCAAATTGAGCTACTGGCCTAAGGTATCAGTGTCACGCTAGCGCATGACACTGATTTTGTTATTTCGTTTCGCGATGTAACGTGTGTTTACGACAACGAGAGCAGTATTTTTTCAACTCGATGCGACTAGGATCGTTACGGCGGTTTTTCTCAGTAGTATAGTTTCGCTCTTTGCATACTTCACAAGCTAATGTTACAACGGGGCGAACGCCTCTTTTTCCAGACATATCTTTTCTTTACGATCCTTTTAAAGATCGTCCTTATTAATCAAGTAATTTAGTGATAACGCCTGCGCCGACGGTTAGACCGCCTTCACGAATGGCGAATTTGGAGC
>JAOZOM010000183.1 GCA_029933275.1 Anaerolineales bacterium
CCCGACCAGCCACAAGCCATAGATGAGTTTCTCGAAGAAGTTGATTTCTACGCGTGGAATGCGAAACAAGATCAGGGTCGTAGTTTTGCAGAGGGTGTTGCAGAGCTTTCGGCAAAATTTCCGCATCGGGCAGAGCTTATTCAGGCTTTTGCTGATAATTGGGGGGATTCAATTAAAGGGGAAATTACAGGAACGGTAAAAATTCTCTACGAGTTGAAGGCGATGGGATATCCGCTTTACGGATTGAGCAATTGGTCGCTGGAAACTTTTCAATATATCAAGGACTATCCTTTTCTAAGGGAATTCGATAAAATTGTTTTGTCGGGAAAAGTTGGCTTAATCAAGCCAGACCCCGCAATTTACCATTTACTCTTGAGCAAGATTGCATACAGAGCAGAAGAGTGTGTTTTTATTGATGACTCTCTAGTCAATGTCGAGACGGCGAGGGGTTTAGGGATAAGGGCGATTCACTTTAAGTCACCTGAGAAATTGGGGATGGTTTTGGCGGAGTATGCGGTGCTTTAAAGAAAGACCTCCGAAGTTTTGAAAATTTCGAAAATCTACTAATCTACTGATTTACAGGTCTAGTGATTTACTGAAACCCTACTTCCCCAACCTCACCTTCATCGCTTCATTCATCTCGTGCAAATCGCCAACCACGCCATAGCGGGCGGTTTTGAAGATGGGGGCATCGGCATCTTTGTTGATTGCCACGATGACTTTTGAAAACAAAAACCTGACAAGTCTTTGCTTCTTCGTTTCACTCGAAGTGCCACGCGAAGACCTGTCAGGTTTCTTCTTTTACTAATTTACTCCTCCCCCTGCTCTACTGATTTACTAAACCCTACTATCCTAACCTCGCCTTCATCGCTTCATTCAGCGCGGGGACAATCTCGTGCAAATCGCCAACCACGCCATAGCGGGCGAATTTGAAGATGGGCGCATCGGCATCTTTGTTGATTGCCACGATGACTTTCGAGTTCCGCATCCCGGCAAGATGCTGGATTGCGCCCGAAATCCCGTTGGCGATATATAAATCGGGGCTGACAACTTTGCCCGTCTGCCCAACCTGATTGGCGTAGGGGATATAATTCGCATCCACGGCAGCGCGGGAGGCACCGACTGCTGCGCCAAGTGTTTCGGCAAGTTCGGCGATCAGAGCAAAACCTTGTTGGGCGCGCCAGATTTCGGCTTCGTCTTCGCTCATGCCATCGGGAGCGGTTAAATTGGGGTTATTGGATGTGCCGCGTCCGCCAGAGACAATTACGCTGGCATCCGTTAAGCTGACTCCGCCACCGGCTTCGGCATAACCTTCGACAGTGGACTTCTCGTCACCGCTCGTGACCTGAACTTGGGTGAGGGTTCCCGAGCGTCCGGATTCGGCTTCGGGCTTCTCGAACGCACGTCCGCGCAAGGTAACAATTTGCGGAGTCGCATTGCAGACAGTTTTTTGGAGCAATTTGCCCGCGTAAATCGGGCGCGTGGCGAGAACTTTATCGCCATCCATTTCCATAGCGACAACATCAACGAGAACGCCACTCTCCAAATCCATGGCAACCATACCTGCCAGCTCACGTCCGCGAGATGTGGTGGGGAAGAGAAGCAAGTCGGGGGTCGCGTCCGAAGCGAGTGCGGAGAGGGCAGTCGCATAGTTTTCGACGCGGAAATCTTCGAGGGCGGCATCCTGCCCGAGCAGAACTTCATCCGCACCATATTCAAAAGCAGAATTTGCAAGGTTTTCTACACCAAAACCGAGTACGACTGCGGCAACATCGCCGCCCAATGCTTTTGCGGCTCCGATGGCTTCCCAAGAGGCGGAAACGGCATCGGCTTTGAAGTGATCAATATATACCCAGATTTTCATAAGATTTTCTCCGCCATAATTCTTTCTGCGAGTTTTTCGGCGATTTCGGCGGGACTACCACCATCAATCATTTCGACGCGTACGTCACGTTTCGGCGGATTTTCGATGCCAACAACTTCAACTGTGGTAGCGGGGGCTTCGATGCCGAGTTCGGCTAAATCCCAAGCTGGAATTTTGGCACGGGAGGCTTTGCGGATACCCATAAAAGAGGGGTAGCGGGGTTCGCCGTAATCTTTGACGAGGCTAAAGACCGCCGGAAGTTTTGCGCTAACAGTTTCTCTGCCTTCTTCGATGGAGCGTTCTACTTTAACGGTGTCGCCATCTACCGCAATGGATACGGCGAGGGTCAGAGCTGACCAACCGAGGACGCGCGCTGTTTGGGCGGGCGTGAGACCGGCATCGCCGTCAATGGCTTGTCTGCCGAAAAATGCCATATCCACATCGCCGATTTTTTGAATAGCGGCGGAGAGAACTTTGGCTGTGGCTTGGGTATCCATATTGGAGAGCGCGTCATCTGAAACCTGAATGGCTTCTTTGCATCCCATTGCGAGCGCGTGTTTCAGAGCGATTTTGGAGTCTTCGCCGCCAATGCTGAGGGCGATCACATCACCTTCTTGATTTAGTGCGGCTTCGACAGCATACTCATCCCAGGGGTTGATGACCAGCGGTGCATCGCCCCATGAGGCTTGTCCGTCTTCTGCAACGAGGGTTGCGGCAGAATCAGGGACTTCTTTGATACAGACTACGATTTTCAAAACGTACCTCCTTTGGAGTTAAAAACAGTTGAAATGTTTGAAAGTGCAGGTTTTAAGGTTTAAAGGTTGGCGTATTCTAAGGTTTAAAGGTTTTGAGCCTAATATCTGCAACCTTAAACTTTGAACTTCTTATAAGCTGAGTGCGATTATATCGTAAAAAAGAAAAAACTACCAACCGTTCGGTAGGGAAAATGGTTTTGATTTTCATCCTCTATTTCTGCTTAAATATCATTTTCAAAGGGATTCTTCTATTTTTGAACATGATTATCATCGCTAGAAGGTATAATCAGCCGATGTTAGATTTAAGTAATCATCTAGAAATAAATTCCTAAGGATTCGCCATATATGCCCTACAGGGTACAAAGTCACAAAGGTCACGAAGAATTTCTTTGTGACCACAGAGAAAAACTTTGTATTCTCCGTGTCTCTGTGGTGCGTTTTTCGGGAAATCGTTTTTAGACGTTCACTAAGCAAATAATTTTAAAAACAGAGGTGTTTATGGCAAAGCAAAGATTTAAATGGGATGATCCGTTTTTGTTCAATGACCAATTGGATGATGAAGAACGCATGATTCGCGATATGGCGCGCCGATTTTGTCAGGATAAATTGATGCCCGGCATTATCGAAGCAAACCGTACGGAACATTTTGACCGCAATATCATGAATCAGATGGGCGAGATGGGTTTTCTCGGACCCACCATCCCCGAAGAATATGGCGGAGCAGGCTTAAGCTATGTAGACTATGGTTTGATGGCTCGTGAAGTAGAACGCGTAGATAGCAGCTATCGCAGCGCGATGAGCGTGCAAAGCTCGCTAGTTATGCACCCAATCAACGCTTTTGGCTCAGAAGAGCAGAAGCAGAAATACTTGCCCAAATTGGCAACTGGAGAATGGGTCGGCTGTTTTGGGCTGACTGAGCCAAATCACGGCAGCGATCCGGGCAGCATGGAAACCCGCGCCAAGAAAGTAGACGGTGGCTGGATAGTATATGGCAGCAAAACTTGGATTACAAATTCTTCCATTTCAGATGTCTTCATTATCTGGGCAAAAAGCAGCGTAGATGAAAGAGTTCGCGGCTTTATCCTTGAAAAAGGTATGAAAGGCTTGAGTGCTCCAAAAATCAAAGGCAAATTCAGCCTGCGCGCCAGCGTCACCGGCGAGATTGTGATGGAAGATGTCTTCGTTCCCGATGAAAATTT
>JAOZOM010000184.1 GCA_029933275.1 Anaerolineales bacterium
TGCAAGCGGTTTCTTTTTCGGCATCGGTCAATAAACAAGTTTCGATGATGACTTTTACAAGCGCATTTTCCGCGTGAGCCGTATCTACCACACCCTGAATATCGGTTTTTACCAAATCAGTGCTCCCGTCTTTAAGCGCACCGATATTGATGACCATATCGATTTCTTCTGCGCCATCTTCGATTGCAATTTTAGTTTCATAGGATTTGACAGAGGACGCGGACGCACCGAGCGGAAATCCAATCACCGTGCAGACTTTGGGCGTAGTACCGCTACCCAACATCTCGGCGCACGCGTGAACGTGAGTTGGGTTCACGCAAACGGACGCAAATCCGTGCTGACGCGCTTCTGTGCATAATTTTTCAATTTGAGCAGAAGTAGCATCTGGCTTGAGTAAAGTGTGGTCGATCATTTTTGCAATTTCTTTCGTGTCAAGAGACATGAGTTTTCTCCAAATTTGTATTTTTTTAAACGATATAACCTCTTCATTCTATCACTTCCCAACCTCGAGAAAAAGTTTTCCGCCGTAGGGAAACAAAAAATCCCCACAGACTTGATTAACAGTCTGCGGGGAATTTTTTATAAACTCAAAGCAAATATTTACTTGCTTTGTAACAGTTCGACCAATCCATCAACAATCATGCGAGAGATACGGCTATTCGCCATGCTTCCGCTCTCGCCGGAGGCTTTGCGTTCCGCTTGCGCAGTGGCGATTTGATCGGGAGTCATGCCGGTTGTATTACCGCCTCCACCGCCGCCACTCAAACCGGGGACATCCGAGCCACCGCGTCCTTGACCGGGCGTGAAGCCTTCGGGGGGTGTTTCTCCATTCATTCCGCTGCTAAGCGCATATTCTTGCATAATCGCGCCCATATCTTCGCGAGTCAGTTGCTTCGCGGCGATGGCAGAAATTTGTTCGGAGGTCATCGTCTCTTCAATTTGGGCAACCAGTGCGTCTATTTCTTCGGGGGCGGCAGAGCCACTTTCGGTCAATCCGTTCAAAACCTGCCAAAGCGGGATTAATTCCGCGGCTTGCGCGGCATCTACGGCGAGATCAGTCCCTTCAAGGCTGAAAGTGCCAACTGATAGTTGTAGTTGAACAGAGAGAGCGTTTTCATAATCGGCATTGAGACCGCCTGCACCAGCAGATGCGGTTTCGGTTTCTGTCGCAGTACCGCCGCAAGCAGATAATGCCAGAGCGAGAATAAGGGTGAGGGCAAAGAGTGTTTTTTTCATTTTATTTTCCTTTTAAGTTTATATTAGTAGGGGCGACCCTTTGTCCTTATCAAGTGAATTTTCATTTTGCCATACATATAGCTAAAAGAGAGAAATAGGATAAAAACCCAAACGGGTCGCCCTTACAAAGTAAGTATGATTTATTCGTGTCTTAGTGCATCAATTGGGTCAAGTTCTGCGGCTTTATTGGCGGGGTAGAAGCCGAAGAATGCGCCGACAAGGGCTGCTGAGCTAAATGCCAGAATGATGGATTCTGTCACGACAACAGTACGCATTCCACTGACGGAACCAAATATCCACGCGCCACCGATGCCAAAAATCGCGCCGAGCAAGCCACCGACCAAGCTCAATAGCAGAGCCTCTGTCAGAAATTGCCAACGTATATCGCTCGGGGTCGCTCCGATAGATTGTCTAATCCCAATTTCTCTTGTTCGTTCAGTAACACTGACGAGCATGATATTCATAATCCCAATCCCACCCACAATGAGCGAGACTCCCGCGACCCATCCTAAAAGGGAACGAAATGCGGCGGTGGTCGCTTCTTGCGTACCGATAATATCCTGTTGCGTGGTGACGGTAAAATCGGCTTCATCGAGGGGCAAATCATGCCGTTTGGCGAGCAAAAGCTGGATTTGAAGAATGGTGTCATCCAAATCAATTTCTTCGGCAACTTCAACATAAATCAGCCGAACACGGTCGCCCATGATTTTAGAAAATTGAGTTGTGGCGAATTTATCAAGAACGAGGGTGATGGGCATATAGAGACGGGAGTCATAATCCACATCGCCGACCAAGCCTTTTTCTTCCATCACGCCAATCACGACGACGCGCGTATTACCGATGGTGAGTGTCTCTCCAACAGGGTTTACCTCGCCGAAAAGCTCTTCTGCCAAACTAGAGCCAAGCACCGCGATCTTTTGCTTGCGCTCGACTTCGAGATCGTTGAAATAACGCCCCGCGGCGACATCCATATCCCGCACGGAAGGGAAATCGGGCGTTGAACCTAAGAGCGTGACCCCATCCAGCACCACATTACCGGCTTTGACCGTTTCGGTGGCACTTTGCTCAACAACCACACCAACCACACCCTCTACACCATCAGCAATCGCAGCGGCATCATCGTAAACGAGACCGCCTTGCGGCATCCCGCCGCCCGCTCCACCACGGCTAAATGTAGATTGCACGAAAACAAGATTTGAACCCAAGCTGGTGATTTGCTCGCTGATGGTTGCCTCTGTACCTGCGCTGATGGCAACCATCACAATCACTGCCGCGACACCGATAATGATGCCGAGCATGGTCAGCAAAGAGCGGACTTTATTTTTGAGTATCGCCGCCCAAGCGATGTTGAGAACTTCAGAACTTTTCATTATTCTTCCTTCTTCCCATTGCTGACAACTTTATCCAGCTTCCCGTCTCGCAAATGGATTGTTCGCTGCGTATGTGCAGCAATCTCAGATGAATGCGTCACCATCACGATGGTAGCCCCTTCACCATGCAAATCGTGGAGCAATTGCATAATCTCCTCGCCCGATTTGCTATCAAGATTACCGGTCGGCTCATCTGCCATAATCAATACGGGGTTATTCACCAACGCACGCGCTATGGCTACACGCTGTTGCTGTCCACCCGAAAGCTCCTGCGGCTGATGGTGCATCCGATCATCTAAACCAACCATTTTCAACACTTTTTCAGCCAGCACAATCCGCTCTTCGGCAGAGCGTTCGGTTACACGGTCATATTGCAAAGGCAAAATCACATTATCCAAAGCAGTTGTACGTGAGAGCAAATTATAGGATTGAAAAATATAGCCGATTTTTTTATTGCGGATGGCGGCTAACTCCACTTTATCCAAGCCGCTCACATCCTCCTCGTCCAGAAAATACTCACCAGAAGTTGGACGAGAGAGACAGCCCAAGATGTTCATTAGCGTAGATTTCCCTGAGCCAGAAGGTCCCATGATGGCGACAAATTCGCCTTCATGGACTCTGATGCTCACGCCATCTAAAGCCGCGACACGGGCATCGCCCATTCCGTAGATTTTGGTCAGGTTTTTAGTTTCAATAATGACATGCATTATTTTGTCTCCACAACACCAGTTGAAACCACGTCTCCCACTTCCAAACCGGAGATGATTTCAGCATAGAATAAATCCTGCAATCCGACTTCGACCACACGTAGCTTCGGCTCACCACTCTCCATGACGAAAACGGTATATTGACCGGGGGATGCTTCGCGTAATGCCTCGACCGGGACAAGGAGAACATCTTCGGCGCGTCCCCCAATCACCTCCACCGCCGCGGCAGACCCGACCGGCAACTTGCTTCCGCTAAATAAGGCATCATCTAAGCGTACAAATCCGCGCACTAAAGAAGAACTCTGCGTTGCGTAAAGTGCCGGATCAACTCGCACCACCTCACCTGAGAAAGTTTTCTCCGATAGTACATCGAAAATCACTTCAACGGGATAACCGACATCAATCATGCCCCAATCCGTTTCATCGAGGAAGATTTCAAGATAAGATTCGCTCGTATCCGCAATCGTTATCACAGGAGAAGTCCCGACCGTATCGCC
>JAOZOM010000185.1 GCA_029933275.1 Anaerolineales bacterium
ACACTTCTCTCTCTATTTTATTCCAAACATGTAAATACGCTATTCCTGAGAATTCAGGGATGTACACAAAGGGGCTGGAGGCTTCTATAAGGTTAGGTTGAATAAGGTCTGTTTCTATTTTTCTCTTTCCCCGTTCTCCCACAATCTTTACGGTACCCTCAAGGCTATATTTGCTGAGTTTCCCGAAAACGTAGACAACCTCGTTAGCTCGTTCAAACAACTCAACATCAGTAATTGTCCATGCGTATTTTCCTACAAGCACAGTGACAGAGTTTGAAATTGCTTCGAGTAAAGTATCTTTATTTAATTGCCCTGCTTTTATAATCCGACTAAGGTAGTAGTTCCCTTTTCTTTCTCTTGCCATAACATCCCTCCAAAAACAAACACCATATTAACAATGTGTTACATAAGTATAGCCTAAAAACAAAAAAGCGATTTTCACCGAGTCGCTTTTTATTTACCCATCATCCCTCTTCCCCTATCACAACAAAACCCGATACTCCTCCCCAAACGGTATTTTCGCCCTCGTTTGAATGAATCTGCTATTTTCAGCAACCATCTGTTCCTCAGCCTTTGGGTAAATCTCTGGTCTGACGCTGAGAAATGCCCAAGTGTGCAGCGGGCGCGATGGTTAGAAAAAGACACTCGGCATTTTCAACACACCGAGTGTCTTTCTTTTAATGATGATGCCCGCCTATTCTGGCACTATTTCTTTCCCCTAAAAAGGGGCGGATTGCGCCCAACTCCTCATCGTGGAGGGCAAAATAGGCGGCGATTAAGGTGGTGATGGGGACAGCCGCGATTAAGCCCAAAGAACCGACCAAAGTGCGCACCACTTCCTCTGCAACGAAAGAGAAATTGATTAGGTAGGCAAAATTACCTTTCGACATAGTGAAAACCAAAAGCATCGGGAGCGCGCTCCCCGCGTAAGCCATCACCAAAGTATTGACAGTCGCGGCAACGTGATCCCGCCCGATGTTGGCGGCACTGCTATATAGCGCACGCAAGCCCAAATTCGGGTTCGCTTCGTTAATCTCAAAAACGGCAGAGGCTTGGGTGATAACCAAATCGTCCAAAACGCCGAGCGCGCCCACCAGCATCCCCGCGAGCAATAATCCGCGCAAATTGATGGTCGAATCTGCCATTTGGACGAGAAAAAGCGCATTCTCATCCCCCACGCCTGTCAATCTGGTCACGTTTACAAAAAGCCACGCCAGCGTCCCCGTTAAAACCAGCGAAATGAACATACTCAGGGTGGCGGCATGTGTTTTTAAATTCCAGCCGTAAGTAAGGTAGAGCGTGATTGCAAGCAAAATCGCCGCCCCGATAATGCTAACGCGCACAGGGTCTTCGCCATCCAAAATATGCGGGATGATATAGCTGATGACGACCAGCAGGCTGAACGCCAATCCAAGCAAACTCCCAAAGCCCTGTTTGCCCGCCAAGGCTAAGATCGCCACCACGAAAATCCCGACCAGCAAAAGGAGCGAATTCGCACGCATATAATCGACAAAGTAGGCGTGTAAAACGCCATCGGGCGTGGGTGTAATCGCAATTAAGATTTTATCGCCCGCCTCCAAACGGATAGAATCATAGCGGACTTGTCGCTTGCCGTTATCAAGCTCCAGCTCGATTCCCGCATATTCGCCCGCGAGGGGTTTGACGCGGAGGACTTGATAAAGCTGGGGCGGATTTTCTCCGAGCGTAATCTCACCTTCATCTATGATTTGAGTCACTTCCGCTTGGATCGTTCCTGACCCGAAGCCTGATTCCGTTTTTACGCGTGTTATCGGAGAGAAAAAATAGGGGATGCCCCAAATCACAAACGCGGCAATTGCCGTAACAAGGAGCAGGGTAAAAAGGATAAAGAGGGTTTTATTTTTCATATTATTGATGGGCTAGAGGAACAAAAGGGACAGAGGGAACAAAGATTTTTAACTTTGTGCTTCTTCGTGTTCTTCGCGGTTAAAGTTTTTAGCTTTTCACGCGTTTCATAACTTCCACCCCGCCCCAAACCAACCCGAAAATCATCGTACAGACGAGGACAATCGCCGCGCCGGAGGCAATGCTGAGATAATAGGAGAGATATAAGCCGATGAAACCCGAAAGCGAGGCGATCAACGCGGCTAATCCCATCATCACGGGGAGACGTTTGGTGAGCAGATACGCGGTCGCGGCGGGGGTGACGAGCATCGCTACCATCAACGCGACCCCAACCGTTTGGAGGGAAACCACGATGGTGACCGCAATTAAAATCAGGAGCAAAAACTCGAGCAATTTGACGGGAAGGCGAAGGGTCGCGGCGAGGATTGGGTCAAAGGATAAGACCATGAACTCTTTGTAGAAGGCGAGAATAATCAGCAGAGCCAAACCGCCGAAAATGAAAATCAACCAGAGATCATCGCTGCGGACTCCGAGAACATCGCCAAAAAGGAAATGTGCCAAATCAACGGTGTAGCTATTTACCGTAGAAATCAACGCCACGCCAAGTGCAAAAGTCCCGGCGAAGATGATGCCGATGGCGGTATCTTCTTTAATTTTGGTGTTGCGGCTAATCGTCCCGATGCCGAGCGCGCTCAAAATCGCGGCGACTAATGCCCACCAAAAGAGCGGCTTCCGCTCGCCGTTGCCAACGAGGTAGCCGACTGCAACGCCGGGCAAAATTGAATGAGCGAGAGCATCGCCGAAAAACGCCATGCCGCGCAGGACAACATAAGTCCCGACAACCGCGCTGACGATGCCGACCATAGTCGCCGCGGCGAGTCCACGGAGCATAAAAGCGTAATGGAGGGGTTCGAGGAGGAAATTAATCATAAAAATGCTTACCACAGGGTACATAGAGAGCGCAGAGTTCTGAGAAAAATAGAGAAACACTCCGTAATCTCTGGGGTGAATTAGACATGCTCATAGTCTCCCTCGCAGCAAGTGGTATCGCCGATGGGGAGCATTCCCTCTGCGGTGGGGATGAGTTGCAGAGTCCCGCCATAGGCAGCGAGAAGATGTTCGGGGGAAAGGGCTTCCTCAGCAAGTCCGATTGCTAGAAGATGCTTATTTAAGAGCATGACTCTATCGAAACGTTCGGATGCCATTTTTAGATCATGTAAGGAGATCAGCACAGTCACATCCCGCGTGCGAAGCTCATCCAAAATCCCAAAAATATCTTCCTGCGAAGTAACATCGAGTCCCGTCATCGGTTCATCCATCAACATCAATTCGGCTTCTTGGGCGAGGGCGCGGGCGATAAACATGCGCTGCTGCTGCCCGCCCGAAAGCTGGTCAATTTGACGTTTGGCGAAATTCCCCAATTTGACAACTTCGAGAGCTTGATGGACAACATCCCAGTCGTGCGATTTGGGGTTGCGAAAAAGCCCGAGTTTCCCAATCCGCCCCATCATCGCCACGTCCGCGACAGTGACAGGAAAACTCCAGTCAACTTGGCTCCGCTGAGGGAGATAGGCGATGCAAATATGCCCCCTTGGCTTTTGCCCATAAATTTGAATCTCGCCTTCGGTGGGCATTTGTACGCCCGCGATAATTTTGAGCAAAGTGCTTTTTCCCGCGCCATTGGGACCCACAATGGCAATCCGCTCGCCCTCTTGAAGAGAGAAAGAGGCGTTCTCAAGGGCTGAACCGCTCTCGTAGCGCATAGAAAGATTTTCCGCGCGCAAAATCGGCGCATCCGCATCGTGGGCATGATGCTGTTGTCGTTGGAGGTGGCGGGAGGTCTTTTTAAATTCTTTGAAAAGGGACATGTTTTTTACCACAAAGCTCACGAAGGTTCACAAAGAAAAGCAACAAGGTTTTTTC
>JAOZOM010000186.1 GCA_029933275.1 Anaerolineales bacterium
TCAAATCCCGTCGGGACCGCTCTTACAACCCTCTCCCAAGAGAGGTAACAACGCAACTGTTGGCTGGATGGCTACTAAGGCGTTGTCTCGAACGAAGACTGCTTCAAGTGATAATTGAAGCAGTCTTTTTCGTTTGGTGTTTGAAAGGTTCTTCCACACGGCCAATTGTGACTGTGTGTTCTTTAATAATGCTATCGTAACACTTGTTTTCTTTTTCTGCAAGGGTGTTATTAGGGATTCATAATGTTGTTTTTCAGTCTGAAAAGATTCCCTATTTAATTCTCCTGATAGATATAACTCCTTAGCACGAGTATAACGATCTTGTAATTTTATAACCAACTTCGCTTGGATATTCAACTCATCTTCTAAGCCGGGGACACTCAACTTTTTCTCTAGCCAAACTGCTATTCGACTTTCTATTTCGGTAGCCTTCAAACTCTTTTGTTGGCAATTTCCATAATGATCTATGCGTGAGGAATCTCGATAGTATTTTGTTTCTCTAGCTGTACTGCCTCTAAAAGGGCTACCGCAATATCCGCAATACAAGATACCTGTGAGTGGGTACACGCGTGAAGGATGCCCGTGTTTAAATTGTCGAGTGCGTACTAATAATTTTCTCAATTCTTGGGTCGCTTCAAATTTCTCTGGCGATATGATTGCTGGATGCCTCCCGGGAAAGAGCAGATGAGAATTGCGGTCCCGTTTTTTAGCTTGCGCCGCATAAGCGACTATGCCGGTATAGAATATATTGGTGAGAATTGTCCGCACATAGTCTTTCTTGAAAGGACCGGGTGCATATCGGTTTGGAATTCCTTTGGTGCGAGGCAGAACAATTTTTCCATTGGGAAGGGAAATCTCGAGCTCTTGTATTCTTCTTGCAATGCGTGCGTCCGAAATGTTTTCTTCTAAATAGAGCTGATAAATATGTCGCACAACTTGGCTTTCGACCGGGTGAAGAATCAACTGGCGCGGGTCGTTATCTATATCTTTACTGCCAAAATTAGGACAGTAGTTCACCCCATTGGCTTCTTTGCAAGACGAACAATTGCCGCGACAATAACCGTAGGGGATGTTCCCGTTCCATAGACCATTTCGGGCGCGTTGCTTTTTGCCTTTACGCGTTTCTTGCCGCAAATTATCAATATAAATTTCGGCGAGAGTGCCTAAAACGGTTAAGGTGAGTTTTCCCCAAACTGTTGTGAAGTCGAGACGCTCTTGCACAGAGGCAAAAGAAACCTGCCAACTGTTTAGTTTTTCAAGTGCAGTTAGCAAACTACTGAGATGCCGGTAAAAGCGATCTATCTTATCTACGATGACAATATCAAACAGCCCGGCTTGTGCATCATTGAGCAGCATTTCCAATGCGGGGCGATGGCTGCCCTTCTTTGCCGAAATACCGGCATCGGTGTAGAACTTCGTCAACTGCCACTCTTGATTTTCGGCATATTGTCGGATATTGGCTTCCTGCGCGTCTAAGCTATGACCGTCCACTTGCTCTTTCATGGAGACGCGTTTATAGCCAACTGCCCGTAAAGATGTGTTTTTCATAAATTTTTACTCCTTTCGTGGGTATAATCGGGTTGATTTGAATATAGTAAGACCATTTTAGTTGAAAACTTGGAGGTATCATGGATGAACCACTAGCAAAGGTACGCAAACGTATAAAAAAAAGTGCTTACGACCCTCAACCCTTTATTGAGCGCATAGAAGCATTAAGGCTTAAACGCAATTTGAGTCTAAGACAGGCTGGTATGCAAGCAGGCTTAGACCATCAAGCCTTCCGAAGACTTAAGGCTGGCGTGAGACCGGAGATGATGTACTGCATACTCTTAGCGGATTTTTTTGAGATCAACCCCAACGAATTATTAGTTTTAGCCGGATGGCCCGCTTTGAAGGTTTTTGATATAGCCACCGTTTCGGAAGAACATTTACCGCCTGAAGCGGTGGATGTCGCCTTAGCCCTTGCAAAAATTAGTGATGCGGGGACTAGACGGCAAGTTGCCGATGCGGTGATGATTTTGTTGAAGAAGTATTTTGAATAAAAAACGCCTGCCACAGTTCTAATGCGCTGTGGCAGGCGTTTTCTTTTATCGGTAACAAGGATTAGGCATAAACAATGCCTCCTTCGGGGAGCCCCAGCAGATAATCGAAGGGTGTATGAGCGGAAATTCTACGCAATTTGGCATCGTGATCAAAATAGAGTCCCTCGAAGATCACATCCAAAAGACCGCGTTTTTCACTATCGGTCAACTTCTTCCAGATGGATGCAAAATCTTTCATCAACGGAAGAATCTCACGCGCTTCAGGATTGGCGGAAGGCTTCAGCTCTTCGATCTGACGTGTTAAATGCAGGGCTTGGGCATCAAATTCAGCTTGTGAGATATGTTTTCCAAGGTAAAGTTTACGAAAACGAGCGAGAGATTGGCGTAAATTATGCCCTTCATACTCGAACTCGGTCATGCCTTCATCGCTGAGGTAATACGCCATGATCAGCTCGTGCCATTCCTGTGGAATAGAAAATTGGCTCATCAGATTGTCAATTTGCGGTTCTAATTTATCAGAACGCAGAGTTTTATGACTGGCACGCAATTCTTGAAGGCGGTTATCGGTGAGTGTAATTTCTAAGTTTGATGCGGAGTTTTTGCCTTCAATTCTCTTAATCACTGGTTTGCTTCCTCGATCTTGAAGATAGGCGCAACGATAATACCGAGTGGTTCCTCGTCCTGTGGAACCTCGCAGGGTGCTTTTGCGCCCTTCAGCTTCGTAACATTCCCAACAACGCCCAACACTTGTGAGCGGATAGATGCGGCGGGGACGGGAAGTATTGCCGGGCGTATGTGATTTAGCCTTGCGTAGTTTGGTGTTCTTCTCCCAGAGATGCTTGGAGATTAGAGCTTCGTGCAAGCCCTGATATAGTCGCTCCGGTTCACGCGGATTCCCGTCCGGGCGGGGGGCTTTGATGCGTTCCGGATGCTCGATATTGTCTTCCATATTGAAAGGTGCGCGTGGATAGCGTGCGACCATGCCGGTATAAAATGGATTCCCCACTATCTGTCGGATACTTTCAGCATTGAAAGTGCGATCTGTTTTTCGCCCGGAGGTGCCTTTCGTGCGAAAGCGCACTTCTTGACCGTTTGGCAGGCGGAAGGTGTGAGAGTTGATATGGTTTGCAATTTCACGGTAACTCCATCCCTGCGAATAGAGATGGGTAACCAAACGCACCAAGTGACTATCTACGGGATGCGGCACGGCGATGCGCCCACGTTCACTTTCCTGTCGATCTGGCGCGCCTACGTTTTGGCAATACCCTACACCATTTGGATCCTTGCAGGTGGCGCAGAGACCATCACAATATCCAATGGGGATACGCCCGTTTTGCAACCCTTTCTCCGCACGATCTCTTTTTGCTTCGCGTGTTCTGTCGCTCGCTTGCCAGACGTACATTTCCGCCAGCGCGCCTAAGATGATAATGAGCAGTCGCCCCCACCATTGATTGGTGTCGATGTCCTCGGTGACACTAATGAGACGCACATTATATTTTTGCAAAAGGCGGATGAACCCTAAAAACGACTCCAGATTCCGGTACAGGCGGCTGAATCGGTGAAGCACAAGCACATCGACTTTGCCCGCTTTAATATCACGAATAAGCCTACTCAAATCTTTGCGCTTGCTATTTTTCCCGGAGAGGTAGGGGTCTTCGTAAACAATAATCTCGCCCGCATGGTGTTGACGGGCGTGTTCTTCCGCTCGGTCTTCTTGGATGTCAAGGGAGTAGCTGTACTTTCCTCGAGGTTTTCGAGAT
>JAOZOM010000187.1 GCA_029933275.1 Anaerolineales bacterium
GATTACTTTATCACAAACCAACTTGGGTTTTCTCCTGGCGCAGCGACTTGGATGATTTCGCCGCTTTCTAAATCCAAGATGCGGATTTGCGAGGGCGCGTCAGTGTTTTTAACGGCATAGGCTCGGTAGAGGAGATAGCGTCCATCTGCTGACCAAGAAGCGGTCGCGTGCGTAGTTTCGGTATCATCGGTGAGGGGATGTGCATCGGAGCCATCCGCGTGGCTGATCCAGAGTTGGTCGCCGCTGGGGGCGCGTCCCGATGCCCATTCGGCACGAGAGAAGCTGATCCATTCTCCATCGGGAGACCAAGCGGGGTTATTATCGTCAAAATTTTCGGCGGAAGGGAGAGGGGTGAGGTGGCTATCCGCGAGGGTATAGAGAGAAATTTTGCTGAGGTAAATATCACCAAGTTGTTGAATATCGGCGAGGAGAAATTGCGGCGCATTAGGCGACCAAACCGCCGCCGAGCCGATTTCTGTGGGGAGGCTTTGGCGTTCTCCCTTTTGGATATTATAAATTTGAATTTCTTGCGGGCTGGCGGAGGTGTAACTGAGCCAGTTTCCATCAAAAGACCAGCGCGGGTTATAGCCGGGAAGTTGCGTATCTTGAAAAAGGGGTTGGGTTTCGAGGCTTTCAAGATCGAGCCACCACAAAGAGGGGATACCAAGATAGGCTTGGTCATCGCCGAATTCGAGCCGACTGTAGAGAATTTGCGCTGTATTTGGTGACCAAAGCACATCGGAGCAGGATTCTTCGGGGCAACTTAAGATTTTTTCGGGCGCAGACATTTTGGATTGCCAAAGCCAAAGTTCAGAACCTATCCCGTTATCGGGTGCGGAGTAGATTAGGCGCGTGCCATCGGGGGAGACGCTGTAATTCCATACGCCGGTTTCGCCATTTGTAATTTGGCGCACTTCTCCGCCCGTCGCGGGGATGAGATAAAGTTGTCGATGATAGGCTTCGTCAATCGCGAGATAAGTGATTTGTGCATTTTCTAAATTGAAGGCTGTCTTTTGGGATTTACCCAAAAGGGAGAAATTTTCGGGAAGTTTTTTGATTGCCGTGAAGCTCAAAACTGCGCCGAGAATTAAGACAACGAATGCGCTAATCACGGGAACGATAAAGGAGACGCGGCTAAACCATTGCAAACGGGCGAAAATTTCTTTGCTTTGCACCATCACAATCCCGATGGCAATCAGGACGATGGCTAATCCCAAGCTAAAGGAGACGATTAATGAAAGTCCCAAGGGGATTCGGTTGAGCGTGACCGCGATTAATAAAATTGCAATTGCATCGGGGCAGGGGACTAGTCCGCCGCTGATGCCGAGGGCGATGAGTGAACGCCAACTGATTCCGGCGAGCGGATTTTCTGTCGCAGTCACGTTTTTGGGGAGGGGCAGCGCGCCAAATTGCGAAGGATCGTGGCTATGCTCGGGACCCGATTCACGAATCTCTTCATTCAAGACGAGACGGGTGCTTTTTTCTTTTTTCTCTATTCTTTTGGCAATAGGCTTTTCTTTTTCACGTTTTCTTTCAGTGACTAACGTTTTTAGACGCGGATAAAGGAGAGCCAGCCCCAAAAAGAGAATGAGTAGCCCTGAAACCAGCTCTAGTGTAGGGAAAATTTGCTCCGGGAGGATATATTTGGAGAAGGAGAGAGTCGCCAAACCGAGCAGAAAAACAGAGCCTGTATGCGTGAGTGTCACCAAAAGTCCTAATGCGACCGCGTGATAGGCTTTTCCCTGCGAGCCGACCAAATACGCGGCGACAATCGTTTTGCCATGTCCCGGGCTGAGGGCGTGGAGCGCGCCCAAAACCAGCGCAATCGCTAATGCCGCGAGAAAAAGTAGCGGCGAGAGATTCGGCGTGCGAAGAAAGCCCTCCAGAATGGCGAGAATGCCTTGCTTATTTTCGGCTTGAGACAGAGCTTTTTCGGCGGGATCGCCCAAGCCCAAAGCCTCCACCACCGGCGGGAGGGAGGGCATTCCGCTTTCCCAGATGCTCGTGCCTTCGCCCTTTGAAAAACGAAACTTCAGGATGCCGTTATCCTGTTCGGGCGAGGAGAATTGCATCCCCTCGGCGGCGTTGATGGTGAACCAGTTTAGGCTACTGGCATTTTTATAATTATTGAGCAAAATTAACTCATGTTCGGCGGAGTCACGTGGCAGTTTGGCGTGCAACTCGATTAGGATGACCGATTCGCCCGTCCGCAGTTGGGGGAGAGAATCCGCCCATTGTACGGAGACAAGTTCAAATTTCAGGGGCGTTCCGTCCAATTGGAGCGAAAAATCCGCCACGATGGGGGCAATCCACGCCTCCGCTTCGGCGGCTGAGACCAAATCGTCCCCGTTCGTATCCGCCTCGTGCCAAACGACATGCGTCACCATCGGTCCCGGCAAAAACTCCCATAGAATTTGGAGATTTTTATCCGAAAGATTGAGCGTGAAAGTGTGAAAATACATATCCGCGGGATGCGCATAGGCAATTTGCGGGATGAAAAGGAGCAGGAGCGCGGCAAAAAGGACGCGTATTCTTAATTTTTGCATAGGGAGGGGGAGATTTTCTTGCGGATGACGGCGTAGCGCGAGGCGATTCGGGCTGGGATTCCGCTCCGGCGCGTGCGCGGCATCCCCTGGCGGATGATGGCTTGGAGTTCACGCGCGGAGTTGAACTTGGGGAGCGTTAAAGTAGCCCTGCCCAGCTCAAAAGCCGCGTGCGCGTCCGACCCGACTGTGGCGGAGATTTTGAATCTCGCGGCAAATTCTTTGGCTTTTTTATTCATGCTTGGCAAAAGGCAACGCGCGTTAAAGGTCTCGATGGCATCTACAAGGGGCAGAATCTCGAGGAGGTCTTCCTCCTGCCAATGCCCGTGACGGGTGAAATCGAAGGGATGCGCGACGCTGATAAACGCGCCTTGTGTGCGGAGGCGTTGAATGGTCTCTTTTGGCGAAAGTCCGGCTGGAATTTCTTTGTGAAGATACGCGGCGAGGATTTCGCCTTTTGTAGTCATAATCTCTTCGCCAACAATCACCATTTCCGGCGCGAGTTCCCGCGCGGCTAACGCGCCTTGAATGCTGTTATGATCGGTGATGATGACGCGATCTATCTCCTTTTTGCGGCAGGTCTTTACGAGCTGCGCCGGTGTGAGGAGGGAGTCTTTTGAGTAGATGGTGTGGCAGTGGAATTCGGTTTTGTAGGGCATGTGAAATTTTGAGTTGAGAATTAAGAACTTAATAGTTGTGATTTAATACTTCTAGTTCTATAGAAGCTAATTTTGAGTGAAGAGATTTTCTACAGAAGACAGAATCTCATCTTTTTTAATGCGAATTCCGCGAACTTAGCGAATAACGCGAAAAAAACTTAAAGTATTCGTGTTTTTCGCGTTGGTATTACGGCACTTAAACGTGGGGACTGATTTAGAGATGCAAAGTCTTAAAATTTTTAACGCGAATTGCGCGAATTTAGCGAATGTCGCGAAAAAAACTTAAAAAATTCGTATTTTTCGCGCTTTTCGCGTTGAAAAAGTGATAGTTTAAAGTGCTTGCTGGATATTTCAAGGTTCAAATCATCTTGTTTTGACAAAATATTTTTGCCACGTTTAACTACCGTGATACCTTCGCGTTAAAAACGGACGATTTAAGAGCGAAAAATCGTATTCAAATTAAAAACACAACTATCGAGTTAAGAATTCTTTTTCGCTCTTTCCAAATTCAACGCGAGTAATTTTTCTAAAATCTCTTCGTCGGTAATATCGTGTTTCCAGCCGTAGGCATCGCAGACGGCGCGATCTAGTTTTT
>JAOZOM010000188.1 GCA_029933275.1 Anaerolineales bacterium
AATATCCCTCCATCTGGGTCTTTACCCATGACAGTATCGGCGTTGGCGAAGATGGTCCTACGCATCAGCCAATTGAGCATGTTGCCAGTCTACGCGCCATTCCGGATATGACCGTCATCCGTCCCGCTGATGCGAATGAGACCGCCCAAGCGTGGAAAGTGGCGATTGAGAATAGAAAAGGTACCACCGCGTTAATCTTGACCCGTCAAAACCTGCCAACCTTCAAACCTTCTAATTCGCCGACTGTAGAAAAAGGTGCGTATGTGTTAAAAGATTTCGGTGATAGCCCAGAAATTATTCTGATGGCATCCGGTTCGGAAGTGAGCTTAATTCTCGCTGCGGCTGAAAAATTGGCTAAAGAAGGTGTGATGGCGCGTGTCGTCTCTGTTCCTTCGCTCGAGTTGTTTGAGAAACAGGAGCAAGCCTATCGTGAGTCCGTTCTTCCGCCGCAGATTGGGGCTAGACTCGCTGTCGAGATGGGAATCGCACAAGGGTGGTGGAAGTATGTTGGCTCGGATGGCGGTGTTTTATCCATAGAAAAATATGGCGCATCTGCTCCCGCTAAAAAGATTTTTGAAGAATACGGGTTCACGGTTGAGAACGTGATAGCACGCGCACGCGAGGTATTAAAATAATGGATTTTGAGAATATATATGCCGTTTTTTTGATTGGAGCGGGCATTTTTAGCCTGACGAGTGCGGTGCAGGGGAAAAGCATCGAGGCATCTGACACGCCGAGATTGAGCAAGCGGACTTCTGCCCTTGTTTATGGAGGGACGGGGATTTTGCTCATCATTTTTGGTATTATGCGGTTGAATTAGTATGGATAATACGATTTTTGCTGGGCTGGTATTAATTCTTGCCGGACTTTTGAGTTTGCTTGGGGGAGCCTTGAACTGGCATATTGTGACGAATCCTGACAAACTGTTTAATCGTTTGTTGGGAGATACTGGTACTCGCGTAATTTATGTGCTGGTTGGTATCGTCTTGATTATTGTGGGAATTGGGCGACTGGTCGGTTTAAATTGGGTCTAAAGAGGCAAATATGAAAATAGCAGTAGCTTGCGATCACGGCGGTTTTCCGCTTAAAGAAACAGTGATAGAAATAGTGCGTGCCCTCGGATACGAGCCGCTTGACCTCGGGACGGATAGTATGGAAAGTGTGGATTACCCTGATTACGCCAAAAAACTAGGAAATGCTATTCAACAGGGCGCAGCCGAACGCGGGATTTTGATGTGCGGCTCCGGTGTGGGGGCGAATATCGCCGCAAATAAGATGAAAGGCGTATATGCCGCGATTTGCCACGATACCTATTCGGCGCATCAGGGCGTAGAGCATGATGATATGAATGTGCTTTGTATGGGCGCGAGAATAATTGGGGTTGAACCCGCTAAAGAGATTGTGACAGCATTCTTGGGGGCGCGCTTCGTGGGCAATGATGCTGGCGAGGAGCGGCACGCGCGAAGGGTGAAGAAAGTTAGAGAACTAGAGAAATAACTTTTTATCCACGAAGCCACACGAAGGAACACGAAATGTTTTTTTCGCTTTGCGAAAAAAACAAAAACTTAGTGCTTTTTTGTGACCTTTGTGGATATTTTTTTAGGAGATATGATGAATAACCCCATTACAGAACTTACAAAATTAGGTCAGTCCATCTGGTATGACAATATTCAAAGAAAACTACTTGAAAACGGCGAACTCGCTGCAATGATTGTGCGCGGCGAAATTCGTGGTGTGACCTCTAACCCGAGCATTTTCCAAAACGCGATTGCAAAATCGAATGATTACGATGATGCGCTAATCCCCCTCGCCAAGGCGGGAAAAGATGCCGAATCCATCTTTTGGGAACTCGCCATCAAAGATATTCAAGATGCTTGCGATATTTTTACCCCTCTCTACAAAGAAAGCGAAGGGCTGGATGGCTACGTCTCACTCGAGGTTAGCCCTTATTTGGCAAATGACAGCGAGGGCACGATTCAACAAGCCGCCGAACTTTGGAAACGCGTCAATCGTCCGAATTTGATGATAAAAATCCCCGCCACCAAAGCTGGTTTGCCTGCCATCCGCAAAAGCATCGCCGCCGGAATTAACGTCAACGTGACCCTCATCTTTTCTATTGAGCGTTATCACGAGGTGATGGATGCTTATCTCTCTGGTCTTGAAGACCGCATTTTAGCACAGGAAAGCATCGAAGAAATCCATTCTGTCGCATCCTTCTTTATCTCTCGCCTCGACACCATCATTGATAATCAACTCCCCGAAAACTCCCCGCTACGCGGCAAAATAGCGGTGGCGAATGCAAAACTTGCCTATCAAGCCTTTCAGGAGGTCGCCAGCGGTGTCCGTTTTGGCAAGCTCCAACTTGTGCGTGCCAACTATCAACGTCCGCTTTGGGCATCGACCAGCACCAAAAACCCCGCCTATCCCGACACCCTTTATATTGACGAACTCATCGGTCCCGCCACTGTCAACACTGTCCCGCCGAAGACACTCGAAGCCTTCAAAGATCACGGCAAAGCGGAGACGACTCTTACCGCAAATTTGGATGATGCTCGCCAAGCCATTGCGGATTTGGAAAAAGCGGGCATTTCTTTGGCTCAAGCCACACAGGATTTGGAAGACGCGGGCGTAAAAGCCTTTGCGGATGCCTTTACCGGCTTGCTTGAAACGATAGAGGAGAGAAGACGTGACACAGCTTAACCCGATACTTGCTTCCGTTAAAGAGCGGATGGTGCGATTTTCAGTCAACTCCGTTAACGCGCGTCTCTGGGCGCACGATCCCTCCCTCTGGACAACCGTTCCCGCAGGGCAAGCCGAAGTGAAAATCCGCCTCGGTTGGCTTGATTTGCCAAAAACCTCGCGTGATCTTGCTCAAGAAGCGATGAAGTTTGCTGTAGCAGTCAAAAACGAAGGCATCAAGAAAATTTTATTACTCGGTATGGGCGGCTCTTCTTTAGCTCCCGAAGTGATGTCTTTAACCTTTAACATTAAATCTGAAACCTTCGCCATTCTTGATTCAACTGACCCCGTTCAAGTTGCCGAAGCCGCAAAGAACTTCCCCCCCAGCGAGACTCTCTATATCGTCTCTAGCAAATCGGGCGGCACGGCGGAAACTATGTCTGCGTTTTACTATTTTTGGGAGAAAAGCGGTGGTGATGGCTCGCATTTTGTCGCCATCACTGATGCCGATTCGAATTTGGAGAAACTCGCCAAAGAGCGCGACTTCCGCAAAATTTTCCGTGCCGATTCAAATGTCGGTGGGCGTTATTCCGCGTTAACCGCCTTTGGGCTTGTTCCCGCCGCGTTGATGGGGATTGATATAAATAAAGCTCTTGACAGTGCCGAAGAGATGATGAGTGATGCAAAAGACGCACTCTATTTAGGCGCAGTGATGGGCGAAGCGTTTTTGGTAGGGCGCGATAAATTGACCCTGATCACCGATGCCGCTTTTGGCTCTTTCGGTAGTTGGGTAGAACAACTCATCGCCGAATCGACCGGCAAAGAGGGCAAAGGTATCGTCCCGATTGACGGAGAAGCGCATCTTGATGCGGAGAAATACGGTGACGATCGTCTTTTCGTCTATCTCCGTCAAACTGGCGAACAGGATGAGTTTGTGAAGAAACTTGAAGAAGCGAATCATCCTGTTTATGAAATACCAATCACTGACCACTACTCCCTATTTACCGAATTCTACCGATGGGAATATGCGACCGCAATCGCTTGCCATATTTTGGGCGTAAATGCCTTCGACCAGCCAAATGTTGAAGCGGCGAAGATTCAGGCGCGGGCGCAAATTG
>JAOZOM010000189.1 GCA_029933275.1 Anaerolineales bacterium
TCAGGAATTGCTTGAAAACAGGAAGCAAGAGAATAACAAAGAGGAGCAAGGAAAGTATACCGCCTTGTAGCCATTCCATCGAGTGACGAACCACGAAACCTTGCACACTGACAAAAGCTGTTGCTAAAGCGGTGCTGGTTGCGATATACCAACCGGCTTTATTCTTTACCGCCATCAATGGAATTGCGATGAGCAGTAAAACGGAGGAAACGTAGAGCAAGAAGCCGCCGAGTAATAAAGCTAAAGTCTGTGGACTATAAATGGGGGATTGTGCAAGGGGTTCAAAGGTTTGCCAGTTCAAATGATCAAGATTGGTGATGACATTTGAGAGCGGATCTGTGATAAGTGGCGGGTTGGGATTGCCAACAACCAAGCCTGCAGCATTTTTGATAAAGTTGCCGGGAATATGGATGAAATAACGCACGCCATGTTGTCCATTCATGAAAACCATGCCGGAAACAACGCCCATGAAAGTAAAGGGAACAGCTTTCAAAAGTTTGTTTTTTATGGTGTCTTTATCAGAGAAGAGAACGATAAAGTAAAAAAGTAAACTGATAAAGAGAACTGGAGCTACCGTAGGCATACCGTGAATAGTTGCGGCGGGGACACCTTTTTCAGGATATTCAGCCAGAACAAGGACGAACCACGGAATAACCATTACCATGCCGCCGACAGAAGGAACGGCAAAAAGCCCTAAGACTGTTGCGCGAGCCCATTTTGATCCTTGATAAAGTTTCTTAGAGAGAACTAAAATCAGGGAACCTGCGAAGACGAAGGCAACAATCCACGCTGAGTAGGTTGCTGTTAGAACGGGGACTGCCGGATAGAAATCGGCATCATGGGGGATAAGACGCGTAAAGGCTTGGTCAAGAGAAATCTTTAGCGTTTTCATTGCCATCGTTGGGGCAAGGGTGAGCAAAAAAATGCCGCCAAGAATTGCCACGACCAACACAAGAATGCGTTGGTTTTTGGTTGTTTCTTTAATCATTTCAAATCTCCTTATAAAATGGTTTGTTTGATATAATCAATTGCTAGATTAAAATAACATAAGAAAGAAACTAAGTCTTTATATATTTGTAAATTCTATTGAATTTGCTCAAAAAAACAGAGAGATAAATATGTCTGCAAATCTTGCTCAACACCTCGCCAACGATGATGTTTTTTCTCACCTCAGCCCGCGTGACCACGAAGAATTGGCGCGTTTAGCTTTCCGTAAGCATTACCGTAAAGGGCAATTTATTTGCATGCAAGATGATATTTGGAATCGTGCTCTCTATATCAATTCAGGAAAATTGGGTTGGGTCATGCTCTCACCAGACGGAAAACGTCAGGTTGTTTTTCGGATAAGAGCCGGAAAAATTGTTTGGGGACATTCTCTTTTTGATGGTGAGCCGATGCCGGCCGCGTTAGAAGTGATGGAAGATTGTGATGTTTATCTCTGGGAAGGGCAGGCAATTTTGCCGATTATTTCACATAACGTAGATGCTGTTTGGGAAATTACGAAAACTTTGGTTGCCACCATGCGTAGGGTTCGCGATGTTATCTATGGATTTGCTTTTCATCCGGTAGCAGGCAGATTGGCTCATCTACTGTTGAGGCATTATCAACCGGTCGAAGGAAAAGCCGCACCCCGTGATATGACTCTCGATGAGATGGCGCATACAGTTGGATCCACGCGAGAATTGGTCAGTAAGACTCTCCATCAATTTGCAGGAGAAGGCATGATAGAAATCAGCCGCGTTGAAATCACTTTTACAGATCGAAAGAAATTAGAGAAATTAATTCATGAATAAACCCTCATCCAACTTTCTAGAGCAATTGGCAAAAGACCCTGTTTTTGCCTCTATCCCGACATCCGAGCTTGCGGAACTCGCGCGCCTTGCGCGCCCGCACACCTATAGCAAGGGCGAATGGATTGTTCATCATGGCGATATTTGGGCGTATTTTCTTTGGGTAGAACGTGGGAAAGTTATCGCACTAAAAGAGTCGGGGGAAGGGCGTAGTTTAATTACAACCACTATAATGCCGCAAGAAAGTTTTTGGGGCTTGGCTTTTTTCCAAGAAGGAATGCCTATGCCCGTTGCCTTAGTTGCGGATGCGGATAGCCAAATTCGCCTGTGGTCTCGTGAACAATTTTTGCCATTTTTACTCAAAAATGGCAAAATGTCTTGGGAATTTTCCCGCCAGATGGTTTCGCGGATGCAACAGGCAAGCGAAATTGTCGAAAGCCTCGCTTTTCATCCCGTTCCCGGACGTTTGGCAAATTTACTTTTGGACCGATACAGCGGCAGTGGTGAATCTCCCGTTGCGCGTGATTTGACTCTCGACCAGATGGCGGCGCGGATTGGCAGTACGCGTGAGATGGTCTGCCGCGCCCTCTACAAATTTGCGGATGATGGGGCGATTAAGATCAATCGGACGGAATTTATCATCTCGGATGAGAATCTACTCGAAAATATTGCACATCGAGACTGACGCGTTTTGGGTTTGCTTCCGTTAAATAAACACATCCCTTAAAGGGATGTGTTTTCGTTTAAAAATCATCTCAGATAAATCGGATTACTGAAAATCCAGCCGCGTTTTTTACCTAGATAACGCCGATATGCCTCGATGCGATATACCCCCGGCTCTGAAGTGATATGGGTACAAACTTGCTGTTTCTTCCATTCCCCAATCACTTCGCCATCTTTGAGCAAATGAATTTCTGCCAACGCGGGGAGATGCGCTTGGAGAGTCACGCCGCTTTTTGCCGCGATCTCATCGCCCATTATAACGGAATCAAGCCGACCCTGCGCGGTGAAGCGGAATCCGCTTGTCGGGGAGGGGAGGTCGTAGCCGACAAAACTGTGTCCCGCGCGGAAAGCTGCTAGGATCATCCTTTTATCCAAAATAGGATCGCCGCTTAATGCTTCGGGGAGCAAAAGGTGATTGTTGAGATTTCTAAAATGAACTTCGTAGGGGAAAATAATGCGTTTGAAAATGCCCATATTGGCGTGCAGTGCGTGAGCGTCTGAGCCGCAAACCGCGACGATGCGCTTGCCATCGCTGATAATCTCATCCCATTTTTGGAGACTGCGCGGGTCGGGATGCTGGAGAATGAAGTTGGGAAAATAGGCGTAAAAAGCGGCGAGTAGTTTTGAGTTGATACGCCCCTTGAATTCGCTCAAATTATTCCAAATTTCGATGCCGGTGTAGCCATGAACTTGCCAATCTACCCAGAAAATATCTTTTTCATTGAAGGCGGGTTGCTCCGGGTCAAAGGGATGGGCGATGAAGGATAGCCCATCGGCTTTATTGACCGCGTTGATGAGCGTTTGGGGATCGTCTGCGTATTGGGCGAGTTCTTGGTCGGCTCCGACAACGAGAAGATGATTCTTCTGCGGTTCTCGGTCTTGGTCGTGAATCTCTTCGCCAATAATTACCAGGACGCGCTTACTACCTTCCTTATAATAGCCTTCGGGTCCCTGCACAAAGACATTGTGGTCGGTGACGATAACCGCATCAAGATTGGCGCGTAGTGCGGCTTTGGCGATCTCAGCGTGTGAGCCTGTGCCATCGGAGTAGCGGGTGTGCATGTGGAGGTTTACGGTAATTTCATTCATTTTTAAGACTTTAGACCTAAGACTTTAGACATCATTCAAAATTTCGCATTTAATCCCGTTTGACGGTTTCGTACCATCACAGGTATAATCTGCTCGCTAATTTTTAGGAGGTTCGTCCATGATTAAGTATATTGATATAGCTCTGATTATAACGTCTGTTGCGCTGATTATCAGCGTGATTTTACAAAGCAAAG
>JAOZOM010000190.1 GCA_029933275.1 Anaerolineales bacterium
CGTAATTATCTAGAAATAAATTCCTAGGGATTCACCACAAAGCCACAAAGGTCACAAAGAATTTCTTCGATATTTAATCTAATAACCATAATTTCCCTGATTCCCCTTAACCAACTGATTTCTGAAAGATTCTCGTCCCATCCACTCAACTTGATGTTCAAGCGAGTAAATCATTAATGTGCGCTATAACAGTATTTTTTCAATCCCAATATCTTTGCTGTTGCTGAGACGGTAACGCCATAAAAGATGACCGGCTTGTTTTGAGCCAGAAAATCAACCATTGTCCCGTTGACTACGGTTGAGCCTGTCGCGAAGATTAAATCACACCACTCAATCGCGTCAGCGGTCATCTCAGGGGCTTCAATTTTGATGCCATGCACCTTTTTGCCGATATTATCCTGATCCAGATCGACAACCCTGAGAATATAATGCGAAGCAAGCGCTTCAAGAAATCTCGGCTGCTGTCCGATTAGTAAAACCTTATCGTAGTCTCCAATAAATTTGGGTAAATGCTTGGCACATTCTTTGGGTTCGGCATCTTTACAATGAATGGTCTTGTCGCAAAGCTCAAGATACCTAAAAACAGCATTCAGCCCGGCGATAAAACTGGCTCGCCCTTTATTTGAGCTTAGGTCAATTTCCAAAAGGTCATCAACCAGATAATCTGCGTTTTCAAAGGTATCTGTAAAAGCCTGCCCTTTCGCGCCTTGAAAAACAGCTTCCACCATGACCTCTTTGCCCTTAATAATAGGATAATCATCGTGTTCAGGATTTCCAATTGCCTCAACAGCAGAAAGGGCTTTGCATCGGACGCTTATATTTTTGCCAGAAAGATTATATTCTTCTATTTTTTCTCGTAGAGCTTCTTTTAACGTTTCGTATAGTTCCATGTTTTTTGAAATTTCCTTTATCTTATCGTGGTCCCGTCCGCCCGAACTGCCTCTCTAGCAATTCAACCGAGAGATGAATCATCGTTGGTCTACCATGTGGACAGGTGCGCGGCGAATCGCAGTTTTCGAGATCGCGCAGGAGGGATTCTTGCTCGGCGGTGGAAAGCGTTTGCCCGCCCTTGACCGCCATCCGCTTGCAGACGCGCGCCGCGATGCGGTCTTCGAGTTTGTTTTGGAGGGGTGTCTCATCGCCTTCAAAATCTTCAACAAGGGCTTTTAGCGCGGCGGCAGGCTCGGAGCCAGAGAAGATGCTCGGAATAGCGCGGATTTTGAAGGCGTTGGGACCAAAAGATTCCACTTCAAAACCGAATTTTTGTAAAATAGGCAATTGCTCTTCGAGTAGAGTCGCTTGTTGCGGCGGGAGATGGACAATTGCTGCTTGCAAGAGATTCTGCGAAGTGAGCGTGTTTGCCTCGCGTTGCGCCAGAAGCCGCTCAAAGAGAATCCGCTCGTGGGCAGCGTGTTGGTCAATCAAATACAGCCCATCCGGTCCCTCGGCGATGATGTAGACTTGCCCGATTTGACCAACTAGCCTTAATAATGGCATCTTGATAATTGAAGGCTGAGAATCAGGTAATTGAGAATTAGAAGTTGAGAATGGAGAGGCATCTAATCCCTGATTACCTGTTCCCTGATACTCTGCTTCCCGCGAGAATTTCCACGCCGGATCAATCCCGCTCTGCGCCGAAGGTCTCTCCGTCCATAACGCGGGCGGGGCGATGCCCATCTGCGGGACAGGGGTATAGGCGAGAATTGCTTTTCGGACGGAACGCTGTACAAAGCTGAACATCCGCTGGGGGTCGCGGAAACGCACCTCCGCTTTTGCCGGGTGGACGTTTACATCAACGGTAGCAGGTTCAAGGTCAAGAAAGAGGGCGGCGAGCGGATAGCGTCCGACCATCAACATCGTATGATAAGCTCGGATTAAAGCGGTGCTGAGAGAAATATCCTGCACCCATCTCCCATTAACGAAAAAAGTAATCTCGCGCCGATTCGAGCGCGTCATCGCCACCGGGCTGATAAATCCGCTCAAACGCAAGCCCTCTTCGGCGGCGTTCACCTCCAATAACTGCTTGGCGGTTTCCACGCCGTAAAGCGTGGCGAGAATGGCGCGCCGATCGCCATTGCCGCTGGTTTGTAATTTCGCTTGACCGTTTTGGATGAGCTTAAAACGCACATCGGGATAGGCGAGGGCGTAGCGGGTGAGCAGAGAATCGATGCGGCGGCGTTCGGTGACATCCTTTTTTAGGAATTTGAGCCGCGCCGGGACGTTATAAAAGAGATTTTCGACTCGAATCGCCGTGCCGCGCGGGGCTCCGACTTGCTGAGGTGCAGTGGGGATTCCCCCCTCGACAGAAATCCGCGTCGCGGCACCCGAATCTTCTGTGCGCGAAGTTAGCGTCAGCCGCGCCACTGAGCCGATCGAAGCGAGTGCCTCGCCACGAAATCCGAGCGTGCCGATGCTAAAAAGTTGCTCGGCAGAATAGAGTTTGCTCGTCGCGTGACGCTCAACCGCCAGAGGGACTTCTTCGGCAGGGATTCCGCAACCATCATCGGCGACTTCGATAACGCGCCGACCCGCTTCCTCTATGGTGACGGTAATTGTCTTTGCACCGGCATCAAGAGAGTTTTCGACTAATTCCTTAACCGCCGAGGCGGGTCTTTCAACCACTTCTCCGGCGGCAATTTGGGAGGCAAGTTCAGGGGGGAGAATTTGAATGTGCATAGGGATATTATAAACCAGAGATAAACGAAGATGGTCGGAGATATTCTTGCGTAAAAATTTTTACGCTTTAAGCAATACGTAATACGGTTTTCCCATTATAATCCCCTCCATGACCTATACAACCATTTTTTTCGATCTCGATGACACGCTCTACCCTCACAACTCCGGGCTTTGGCAAGCAATCAAAAATCGCATCAGCCTCTATATGCACGAGCAACTCGGCATGACTTGGGAGGAAATCCCCGCTCATAGAGAAGAGTATTTCCGCAATTACGGCACAACCTTACGCGGAATTCAAGCCAATTTTGATGTGGATGAGGATGCCTATCACGCCTACGTTCATCAACTTCCTTTGGATGAATATATCGCTCCTGACCCAAACTTGCTTGCCCTTCTTGAGCATCTACCGCAAAAAAAGATTATCCTCACCAGCGCAGATGAAAAACACGCGCGGCGCGTCCTCAAGCATTTGACTCTCACCAAACATTTCGAGCAGATTCTCGATGTCCACGCGATTGCGCCCCACATCAAACCCCAACCTGAAGCATTTCAGCGCGCCATGGACTTGGTCGGCGAAACTGATCCGCATCGTTGCGTCATCATTGACGACCTGCCTCGCACTACCCACGCCGCAAAGGATTTCGGCTTCTTCAGTATCATCAAAGGCGACAAAGGCTCCCCCGAAGACGCAGACGCACGTCTCAATGACTGGAATAAATTACCTATCTTGCTCAATGGAAAACACAAATGAACCTCTATATTATCGCCCTAATTGCCCTTATTATTCTCATTCTCGTAAACCTGCTTACCTTTCTTTCCCTACGAAAATCTCGCCATTCAAGATTCGACTGGTTCGGAGCGACCAAAAGCACGCTCAAAGAACCCTTCAAAGCCGAAGAAGATCAGCTCAATGCCTTGCATCAGCGCGTAGCTGAATTAGGGAAAGGTGAAGCAGGAAAACAGTAAATCAGTAGACCAGTAAATTAGTGGATCACTGAAAACTCTGTAAAAGTCTTGAAATGTGAAAAACAGTCTATTCTCACCGCGAAGACAGGAAGAACGCGAAGTTTTTAAGACAAAACGACAAAGAGAGT
>JAOZOM010000191.1:0-1286 GCA_029933275.1 Anaerolineales bacterium
GGGTGCCGCCGATTCCCTGCTCAGGCGTTTTCGTTTTAGAGACTTCAAACCTCATATTTCAGACATCAAATATGCCTCGTTGGATACAAGCTCTCCTCACCCTCATACTCGGACTCATCATCGGGCTAATTTATGGTTGGAAAATAGCCCCAGTCGAGTATATTGACCTCGCCCCCAACACCCTCCACGCCGAATATCGCACTGAATACGTTCTGATGGTCGCTGAAGCCTACCAAAGCGAAAATGACCTCGATCTCGCCGCTCGCCGCCTCGCCTTGCTTGGGAGTGCAGCCCCCGCTGAAATCATCGCTGAAAGCCTCGAAAATGGCGACTACACGCAAAATGAAAGTAAAATAATCAAAAAATTACTTGGGGAGATTCAAACTTGGCAGCCAACTCTAACAGAATCTAAACCATGAAGAAAATTCTCACCTCTTGGCATCTTCTCCTCGGGTTCATACTTGGACTTGGGCTTGGTCTCGTTATCTCATGGACAATTATCCCTCAAACCACGCCTGCCACCTCCCCCTCCCAACTACGGGATGATTTCAAAGATAGCTACCGCGCCCTCATCGCCGCTGCCTACGCCTCGACAGGCAACCTCCCACGCGCCCAAAGCAGATTAGCCGCCCTCAACGACCCCGACAGCGTAGTAGCCATAAAAAGTCAAGCACAACGCGCCCTCGCCAAAGGCGACTCTCCAGAATCTTTGGATGCGCTCGCCGCGTTAGTAGCCAATCTTGAGAAAGAAATATCCGCTACAGAAATTACCGCCGCCAGTATCCCGACCCAAACACCGCAGATCGCCACCAAAACGGGGATAGCACCCACAGCCACAGAATCGGCATCCACGCCTGAGCCGCCGATGCCCACTTTAACGGAAATCCCCTTCTTCACCCGCACCCCAGCCTCCATAACGACAGCAAGCCCAACGCCGGGCGCGCCTTACGTCCTCCAAACACAGGATGAAATTTGTAGCGTAAATCTCTCTGAGGGCTTATTGATGGTTTACGTCAGCGACAAATCGAATAAGGCAGTTGCCGGGGTCGAAATCATCGTTACTTGGGGTGGGAACGAGGAGCATTTTTTTACGGGACTGAAGCCGGAGCTTGGTAACGGTTACGCCGATTTCGCGATGGAGCCGGGGAAAACTTATGCACTACGTCTCGCCGCCGGAAGCACCGCAGCATCGAATCTAAGTATCCCCTCCTGCCAAGATGATGAGGGAAATCCTTATTGGGGCGTTTTACGGCTCAAGTTTCAACAGCCTTAAATCAAAAAGCCCC
>JAOZOM010000191.1:1386-3759 GCA_029933275.1 Anaerolineales bacterium
GGGTTATTCAATGCCCAATCATTTCCGAGCATAATATCCACATCCGAGCCTGCGGCGGGGTCAAAACTAAAAATTACCTGATGGTTACTACTCGCCTGCACAAGGTCGAGAATATAACGGAGGGTATATAAATCTGCGTTACGGAGAACAACCGTTGTGCGGTCGTAGGATCTATCTGCGCTCCCGATACCAACCACGTTCATACCCTGCGAGGCGAAATAAACTTGCGAGCGCGCCGCTAGTTCCGTTGCTTGTGTAATGCCATAAGCACCGTTCAAAAGATTAACACGCGAGGCTTCTTCTTGCATCAAAGTAAGAGTATCGCCCACCGCTTGCGGACTCAATGCACCGCTTGTGGTAAATATCTCATCTCGCAAAACGCGAATTTGGTCAGGGAGCGGCTTCATAATCGAGAGTCCGTCCGGGGAGCGATCTAGGATGCCCATTTCATAATTAATCACGCCGCTTTTGATGTCGCTCACTTCGATTTGAGAGGCTAACGCACCTAATCGCAGGGCATCTTCAAAAGACATATTTGTTCGCAGACCAGCGGAAGCCTCCGCATATACATCGGGAGCCATTTTTACCATCTTTGGGAAATTTTCAGGCGCAAGAACTTGATCACGAAGAGCCATAATTACTTCTTGTTGATGTTTGGCGCGGTCAATATCGCCATTTTCAAGATGTTTTCTTTCACGCGCATAAGCCAATACCTGATAACCGTAGCGCATGGAGCAACCTTTTCTAAACTTCTCTTTCGGTTTCGGTCCGATCGGGTCTACTTTTATAGTTTCATCTACACACATATATAATCCACCCATTGCGTCAATCGCTTCCTCAAAGGCGTGGAAATCTACTTGGGCATAATACTGAATCGGGACACCGATAAATTGCTCAACTGTTTGCATCGCCAGGGCGGGACCGCCACCCGGTAATTTATATTGCTCGCCTAAAGCAAAAGCTGTATTGATTTTTCCGTACCCAAACCCACCGGGGATATTTACCCACATATCGCGCGGAATAGAGAGCATCCCCGCTGTTTTGCTCACCGGGTCAATCGTAAAGAGAATCATGGTGTCGGAGCGCGGAGCATCCAAATCCTCATCTCGGGCATCTAAGCCCAAGAAAAGAATAGTAACGCGACTGGCTCCGTCCCATGTTTCAGGGAGGTTGTCTTCGGGGGCTTCGACCGCAACATCGGGTTGAGGGGCATCTCCAGCTACGGGCGTAGCATCGGGTAAATCAACTACAGCCATGCCGGGGAGATTGACCATTTCCATGCTGGCGACAAAGCCTTTTAAAAAGCTAAATGCACCCATTGCCAAAGCTAAAGCCACCACAAAAGTAATTATCATACCAATTGGGAGGGATTTTAGTATTTTTTGAAAATCAAACTTTTTTTCTGTCATATTTTTTTAGCCGATTTCTGAGTGATTGTCTAAAAATTATTTTCCGAAAAGCACACCACAAAACCACAGAGTACACAAAGTTTCTCTCTGTGGTCACAGAGGATTTATCCGTGCTCTTTGTGACTTTATGGTAAAAAAATCAGGAATTTATTTATGGATGCTCACTAAACAATCGAATTTTCTATTTCAATTTCATATAGACCATATCCAGACCCAATTTTTCGAGTCCGATCTCAGCCCAATGATTCATAAAAACCGAATCTTCTTCGAGGGCTGCCATCATTGCGGGAATCGCGCGCGGGTCTGCGATCGTGGCGAGGGCACGCATTGCGCCAAGTCTCGCCGATTTGTTTTCTTTCTCATTTTCGAGCAAATCCAACAAAGCAGGAACTGCCTCTTTGCCGATTTTGGTAAGTGCATTTGCCGCCAGCGTGGAAAGCATAGAGTCTGGGTCGCGAAGGGTGTTGATTAACGCGGAAACAGCTTCCGGGTAAGAGCGCACCGACAAGCCCAAAGCAGCACATTGACGTACTTCGAGAGAATCGTCATCCAAGCTGCTGAGAAGCCAATCCACATCCACTGTTTCGATTTGCGCTAAAACGCTCAACGCCCACCAACGATGATCGGCGTTTGGCGATTTCAGCAAGGCTTGCATGGCGGGAAAAACACTTTCTCCGAGAGCCACTAACTCGTTCATTGCGGCTTCGGCGAGGGCTTCATCTCCGCTAATTAGGTCGGCAAGAAGAGCGTCCAAAATAGCTTATTTCGGTTCGGGCGGCGGGACGGGCAAATCCGCAAGTGCGGTGGAAACCCATTTATCGCCTTCATCAATCAACATGACGGGGATATCGTCTATGATGGGGTATTTTCGTTCACAATCTTGGCAAAGAAGCCAACTATCTTTTTCTAATTTAAGTAGCCCTTCTTTTTCTTGTACGCAAGCGGGGCAACGTAAAATTTCGAG
>JAOZOM010000192.1 GCA_029933275.1 Anaerolineales bacterium
CATATCGTCAACGAGGCGCATACAGAAATTTTCCCCACCGCGTGGGGATGAACCGGCGGTAACTTTACAAAAAAAGTCACTTTTTGCAATTTTCCCCACCGCGTGGGGATGAACCGTTCCGCGCCACCTTCCGAACTACAACGAGCTGAATTTTCCCCACCGCGTGGGGATGAACCGCACCGTTTCAATATGGCATGCTTCTTGCACGTAATTTTCCCCACCGCGTGGGGATGAACCGATGGAGCATATCGTCAACGAGGCGCATACAGAAATTTTCCCCACCGCGTGGGGATGAACCGATATCGATTACAACGCGTCCGTATCTGTCCATTATTTTCATCACCGTGTGAGGAAAATAATATAAAAATGCAAAGAACTTACTTTATAATGTGCTTATTATGAACAAAAAAGAATGGATCAAATCCGTAGCCAAGGAAACAGACGAGCCAAAAGAATTAGTAGCCATCATTCTCGAAACAGGCTTGGAAGAAATTTATCAATCCATGAAACGAGAAGAAAAAGTCACTTTGCGAGATTTTGGTACCTTTTATATTGATGCGCGGCGAAGTGGGACGGTTTTCAAATTCAACCCATCCGCGAAATGGAAGGCTCTTTTCGGTTGGGCTTCGAGCTATAAAGGAAAATTATGAGCAAAAAACACCTTCCCGGCATCCAGATTCGTATAGATGAAAACAACTCACAGCGCATACGCCAATGGTTGAGCGATATAGACTGGCAAATCATCTCCGATAGAATAGCAAAGAATGGAAGCATCACTGCTCGCGATTATAAGCCTCCGGATGGTGGACACTCTCGCTTTCACCATCTAGAAGAACTTCCTACCGAACGCGGACGTTTTCGTCCGCATTATGGAGATGTGGGCGGTGGTTTTGAGTATCATCTTCGTTCTCATCCGCAAGGAACAAAACTAATAGGTACATGCGAAAGGGTAAGCTTTTTTTATAAAATCACCCCCCCGCCATTAGAATTGATTTTGCCCAACAAAATTGATATTCAAGTCTACGAAGAGCCATCCGAATGGGGTGGTTTCATTTATCCGCACGATAATCAATTTATTGATGGCGAGAATATACTCGGCTTTTATGGCGATTTCTTCAAACTTTTTCACGACTGGGAATGGTATAGCGAAGATACAAATCTTTTTGAGTTCGCCTTTGTTCCAATGTCTATTGGCTGCTTATTCAAAGTTTTACACCTTGAAACAAACACTTTACTTGATCTAACCGAAAATATTGATTGGTAATTTTTTTCTTTAAACCCCCCATTTACCCATTTGATGTCGTGAGGTCGTGAGGTGCGATAAATGACCCGCATATACATACAGAAATGCCATATTTCGCAAACAACCACCACATATAGCGGTCGAAATCCTTAGAAAAAACCTCACGACATAGGCTAAATGTCGTGAGGTTTTGGGGGATGTCGTGAGGGGGTCGTGAGGATGTCGTGAGGTTTGTCGTGAGGTCTAAAACACCCCTGTATATAGACAATATCCTTTCTTTAGGAGAAATAAATCTGTATATATGGGTATCTTTTTCCTTCTAAAACCAGCCTCACGACCTCACGACATCTATCCCTCGCGCGTATGTCTTTTTTGTTGGATAAAGTACCGCTTCGCGCCTGTTTTGAGCCTGCGTGCCCTAAACAAGCAGCTTTTTTGCGTAGACTGCTTTGCGATGCCCACGTTGAGCGAGTGTTTGGGATCAGCAACCAAGCCCAAAACACGCGCGTAGTGTCCATTAAGTAGGAAAAGGATGAAAAACGCTTGAGCATCTTTCATCCTTTTTATTATTCAATCCTGAAAATTATCGTTCTTCGTTTCTAAGCGTCACTCCATAGAGTTCTTGTACCCTTTCCTGATTAATCGCCAATGCTCGGCGAGACTTACCAGCTATCCACTTGCTGACAAGCAAATTATAGCCCTTACCACGCTCTGCTAATAAAGCGGGGAGCTGCCCCATTTGCCTTCGCAAGGCATCGGTTGTTGTATCAAAATACTCACCCTGCCCCGCCCAATAATTTCGTACAAGTTCAAGACAGGCTCCGTCATCTAAATAGACGATATTTTCATCGGGATTATGCCAGCCAATCATCTCTGCTTTTGGGGGCTGAATATGGTGAAAATCTTTTGTTCGAGAAGCTAAATAGACCTTGTGTCGTGTTAGTAGGCTTTCAAGTGCTTCAAAGAATTTACGCACGGGGCTTTCCTTAGCGATCTTCTCTACTTGCATTGCGACAACATTTGCTAAAGCCTCACTAATCTCTTCCGACAGCACTTTTTCTTCTTCTTTTCCTAGAATGCCCATCTCGCAAAAAGCGGATAAGGCTAATTTCTGCGATGCATCTAAGACTACGAAATAATCTGGTAGACGATTTTGCATCTCGCTTCTTTCTCGAATTTTTCGCAGAGATTCTGCTTGGAATTTTGCCAAAGTTTCTACAGCCCGTTCCCAATTTGTCGCTAACCACTGGATATAAGCACTCATTGCTAAGGCATACATACCAGATTGCGCTTGCTCCTGGGCGAGATCAAGCATAGGACGTGATTTTTCATTTGTATCCGGCAAGAAATCGCCACGTTCAATCGGAATATATAACATGCGCCCAACCGTACTCTCTCCAGAAAGCGGTAACTCAGCCGTGGAAAGAACCAAGCCGCGCGGGGCTAATGTTTTGGCTTGGTAGTTTTTGCTACGTCCTCGTGCGGAACGGTTTCCCATGCTTCGGACAACCCTATTTGCCGTTGCTCGTATGCGTGTGGCGTCTTCTTTTCCCTGAAATTGGGGCGCAAAATCATCTATGATAAGAGGAATATCCTTCGCTGAAAACATCGATTCTTCCAGATGAGTGGCTGTACTCATCCAATCGGTCGGGGCATGATATTGCCTACCCTCAATAAAGCCTTCTCCAAAATGGGTCAAGGCAAGATGTGCTATCGTAGATTTTCCACTTTGCGTAGCTCCGTAAACCCAAAGTACAGTATAAAGGGGGAGGACTTCGGTCAAGAGCGAGGCGTACATGGCTGCCCAGATAGGTGCGCTAACTCTCAAGGGAGCAAGATCAAGAAAAGCTAAACTCGCACGAATGGCTTCATAACGTTCTTTTCCCTGTGGGGGTTCAGGAAGGGTGTAGTGACTTAGATTATCGTCCAATTCGACGCGCATATTTTTGTCAAAGCCTTTGGCAGAGATACTGCCACTGGCAGTTAGAAAACTACGCTCTCCATCAACTTTTGTCCAACCTGTGCAAGTATAAACGCGCTCCCGTTTCATATCCTTTAGAGAAACCTCTTGCACTGCCCGTAAAAAGAGATGGCGTTTTCCGTAGGGGATATATAGAATTGGGCGTGCTCCCCAAAGTTTGTTCAAAAAGCTTAGGGAAAGAAACTCTTCTGAATCTATCTCGATTGTATTTAACTTCTCCCCGCTCCCAAGTTGACCTTCAAGGGTGAAGCGGACTTGGGGTTGGTTCAAACCATCATCAAGTATTAGCTCTTTGCTAATTCGAGCGTGGAAGTTTCCCAAGGCTTCATTCTGAAAATAGAGAACACCTTTCTTAATCTCGCTATAAGAGATCGGGGTCTCCCTTTCTACCGTGCCCAACACCTTTTTTAATTCTTCTTTTCCTAAACCAAGTGCTTTAGCCATTTTCTTCTGGTAGCTCAACTCCAACCCTTCAGGTAAGTGCCGGAAACTTGCAAAAATATCATCTTGGATTTGCGTCAAAT
>JAOZOM010000193.1 GCA_029933275.1 Anaerolineales bacterium
TTGACAAAGCCCTCCTCCTCCTATACCCTCAGAACATGAAAACAAGACCGAATTCAACGCCCCTGCCATGGAGGGAAAATGATATTTAACTCACCTCTCTTCCTTTTCCTCTTCTTGCCCTTTTTCTTCGCAATCTACTTCGCGGCAGATAAGAAAACTCGCCGCATAATTGGCGTGCTAGGCAGTTTCCTCTTCTTTTCTTGGGGACAAACAAAATATATTCCCCTCATGCTCGGCATCATTTTCTGGAATTATGAACTAGGGCGAAGAATCGGAAGAAATAAAAAGGTAGAATTTTCTTCAAAAATACTTTGGCTTGGCATTGGGGGAAATTTGGCTATTCTGACCTTTTTCAAAATTCTCTCCGCCTACGGAAGTGCATGGAGCCTCCCCCTCTTTGAAGACCTAGGATTTCCGCTCGGTTTATCCTATATTACTTTTCAAGCAATTTCTTATTTAATCGATATTGATAAAGGACGCATCCCGGCAGAGGCGAATTTATTAAATTTCTCTCTCTACATTATGCTTTTTCCAAAAATCATTGTTGGACCAATTACACGGTACAGCAAAATAGCCAATCAACTCCCCGCACCGGATATACACAAAGAAGAGATTGCCGCCGGAATCAGACGTTTTATACGCGGGATGGCAAAAAAAGTGCTAATAGCCGATCTTTTAGCTCCTTTCGTTAACGCAACCTTCGACTTGGGTGCCGAATCCATTCACACGAATATCGCTTGGCTCGCGCTCATCGCCTACGCCTTACAAATTTATTTCGATTTCTCCGGTTATACCGATATGGCTCTCGGCTTGGGCCAGATGATGGGATTCCATTTCGAGGAAAACTTCAACTTCCCTTACATCTCGCAGAGCGTTAGCGAGTTTTGGCGGCGATGGCATATCTCCCTTTCCACCTGGTTTCGAGATTATGTCTTCTACCCACTAGAACGGCGAAGAATAAAAATTCTCGGAAATTTCAGACAACCCATCAATATCATAATCGTTTTCCTGCTAACGGGATTATGGCACGGGATCGAAAGTAAATTCATCGTCTGGGGCGCGTTACACGGTTTTTTCATGGCATTAGAAAGTCTCTTTCTCGCTCGTTTTTTGCATAAAATATTTAGACCGCTTCGTCACCTTTACGCATTGACCGCCATCCTGCTCACATGGATCATTTTTCGCTCGCCATCGCTCCCCTTTGCATGGAATTTCATCCTGCGTTTATTAGGGGAATATCACGGATACACGCAACCGACCTTCTCACAATCTACTCCCCTCCCATTCATTGAACCTTCCTTCCTGCTCGCCTTAATATGTGGAGTGCTTCTCTCAACACCTCTTTTCTCTTATCTCAACAAAAAGTTATCTACTTTTCTCAAACCCCTTCCATCGGGAGAACTTCTTATCTTCATCGCTTCAGATGGCATTCTCTTCGTTCTCTTTATTGCCTCTCTAGCTATGCTCGCAAATAGTCAATTTGCACCCGGTATCTACGGAGGCTTTTAAAATGCGAAAAGCAACCTCCCCCTCTTGGTACACATGGATAATCATCGCCACATTTTTCAGCATCCTAATCATCCCTCTGCGCAAGTTAAATTTTGACCCACATCAAATTGAAAGCAATTTTTACGGGCGAGAACGTCTCATCTCTTGGGCAGCAGATTTCCGCGCCCTTATTGGAGATCGCATCTACCCCAAAGCCATCATCGGTGAAGAAAACTGGCTCTTTCTTACCGCCGAGAAGAGTATTGATGATTACCAAAGAGTCATTCCCCTCACAGAAGACGAGTTAGCACGCATACAGAAAAACTTAGATGCTGTCGCCACAGATTACGCTGAAAAAGGGATTAATTTCCTCATTGTCATTCCACCAAGTAAGCATAGCATTTACCCCGAATATATGCCGAAAGAAATTTCTGTCATGGGAGGCACATCACGCTTAGATCAACTTCTCACCTATCTGGATGCTCACAACAGCCCCACGAAAATCCTAGACTTACGTCCGGTTTTGCTAAATGCCAAAGAAGAGGGTCAACAACTCTACTATAAAACCGACACGCATTGGAACGAATACGGCGTACTCTTAGCCTACGAAGAAATCACCACTACATTAGCACACGAGAATCCGCAAGTTTCATCTCATTCTCCAAGCGATTATCAAGTTTACGTCATCAAAAACGCCTCTTTAGATATAGCCCAAAATATGGGCATAACCACATTCAAGGAAGATAAACTGGGGGCAAAACCCCTCTTCCAACCTTTGGCAAATTTCCACGAAATCAGAGCAGGAGGGCGAAAAATCACCTTCTCAGCAATTAAAAATGAAGAACTTCCGAGCGCAGTAGTTTATTACGATTCTTTCTTCTTCCGCATGATTCCTCTACTAGGGGAAGATTTTAGCAACGCCATCTATATCCAAAACTACTTAGGCGGCGGACTTTGGAATCTTAACTGGGTCACAGAAAATAATCCCGACATTGTCATCGTAGAATTCACCGAACGATATATACATGACCTAGATATCCTCGTCCACCGCTAAAAACTTGAGGCTCTTTGGTATCTTGAGGTATTTTCACAAAAAATCGGTGAAATCCGTGAAATCTGTGGCTAAATTTATGACATCGAAATCACTCTACCTCGAAATCCTAAAGAACCAAACTTGACAAAGCCCTCCTCCTCCCATACCCTCTAAACCATAATTCGCACAAAAGAAAAGCTCTTACCCCATCCATCTCCATCCATCTCTGGTTAAAACCATGCCCCTCACCCCCGACCAACTCCAACTCATCACCACCCCCCTCGACTCGCGCGTCTTCCTCTCTGGTCCTGCCGGATGCGGAAAAACGACCATCGGCGTAGAACGAATGCGCTATCTCCTCAAGCGCGGCGTATATGGCGAGAGCATTCTCGTTCTTACACCTCAGCGCACTCTCCAAGAACCCTACAAAGAAGTTCTCCAAAGTCCTGAAATCGGTGCGGGCGGACAGGTGACTCTCGCCACTATCGGCGGTCTCGCTCGGCGCATGGTCGATCTTTTTTGGCCCCTCGCTGCTGAAGCTGCCGGTTTCGCTCACCCCGACCAGCCGCCCATCTTCCTAACCCTCGAAACCGCCCAATATTATATGGCACATATCGTCCGCCCACTCCTCGATGAAGAAGGTTATTTCGAGTCGCTCACCATCAACCGCAACCGCCTTTATAGTCAAATTATCGACAATCTCAACAAAGCCGCCGCGGTCGGATTTCCGCACACGCAAATCGGCGAGCGGCTCGACCGCGCCTGGTTTGGCGATCCCGCCCAACGGCATATCTATGCCGATGCACAAGATTGCGCCAATCGTTTCCGCCAATATTGCCTATCAAATAACCTCCTCGATTTCTCCCTCCAACTCGAAATTTTCACCAATATCCTCTGGCAAGATCCCCTCGTCCGCAACTATCTCAACGACAACTACCGTCATCTGATTTACGATAATGCCGAAGAAGACCTCCCCCGCACCCACGACCTGCTTTTAGAGTGGCTTCCCGATTTAGACTCTGCGTTAATCATTTTTGATGAAGGTGCGGGATACAGAAGATTCTTGGGTGCTGACCCTGCCTCTGCGTGGCGATTAAAAGACCTCTGCGGCACCCACGCATCTCATTCCGAATCATTCGTGACCTCGGCTGGAGTGCAGGCATTGAGCGATTCTTTGGCGAGAGTCATTTCCCCCTCTCTCGGTCTCTCCCCC
>JAOZOM010000028.1:0-11385 GCA_029933275.1 Anaerolineales bacterium
CGGAGTCGCCGCGATGGGGCTAACCCTCATCTGGGGTGTTATGGATGTCATCAACCTCGCTCACGGACCTATCATCTCCTTGGGCATGTTTGGTACATTTTTCATTTTTATCAAAATGGGCATCAACCCTTATCTTGGGCTTATCCCCGTTGCTATTTTCGGGTTGCTCTTAGGAATCGTGATTTACTTTGTCGCTGTCCATAGGATAATCAACGCCCCACATCTCTCGTCATTATTGGCAACCTTTTCGGTCAATATGATCATCATCGGGATTGCGACCGCCGCATTCACCACCTCGCCCTATAATGTAGATTTCAACATGGGTAGCTTTGATCTGGGATTTACGACCATCCTTGGCACACGCTTGATTGCCGCTGTCATCGCTATTTTGGTGACAGGCGCACTCTACTTCTTCCTCTACAAAACCCGTCCGGGCAAATACGTCCGAGCGGTGACAAATAATCGAGCCGCCGCCGAATTAATGGGCGTTCCATCAACTCAAATCCTAGCCCTCAGCTTTGGACTTGGCACAATGCTCGCCGCTATCGCTGGCGCATTGATTGCCACATTTTTCCCCTTTAGTATTCTCTCCGGCGCGCATTACGAACTCAAAAGTTTCGTCATTGGCGTTCTGGGCGGACTAGGAAATCCCGTTGGCGCACTCTTTGGCGGTCTTATTTTGGGTGTCTTAGAAGCCGCTGTTCCCGCTTTTATGGAAACTTCCTGGGTACCTGTGATTGAATTCGGCTTATTTGTCGTCATTCTTCTAGTTCGTCCTAAAGGTCTCTTTGGAGCAAAAGAATGAAAAATTGGCGTAATCACCTCGGTCTCATCATTCCAATCCTTGTTGTCGTTGGTTTAGCAGTTTGGCCCGCTCTCACGGACAGTATTTCTGCTCGAGAACAGGCTTTTACAATTCTAAAAGCTGTTGCCTTAGCATCTAGTCTCAATATTTTGCTTGGCTATACCGGTTATGTAAGTTTTGGACATATTGTTTTCTATGGATTTGGTGGCTATATTGGCTTATATTTTCTTAATGAGCAAGGGTGGTCTATCTGGGCATCACTCCTCATAGCCGGTATATCAGCAGGACTTTTAGCCTTCTTACTCGGCAAAGCTATCCTACGTTTACGCGGCGGATACTTCGCCTTAGCGACCATAGGTATTAATGAGGCTATGAAAGCCCTCATCAACAACCTCGACATCTTTGGCGGGGCTGTCGGCATGACACTAAACTTCAAAGTTTACAAAACCTATGGCGGCGCAGCAGAAGCCCTCAGCATGGCGTTTTATATTATGGCAGGATTAGCTCTCGCATCAATTATCGTCAGCTATCTCGTCCGTGTCTCAAAATTTGGGCTTGGACTCCTTGCCATTCGCGAAAACGAAGATGCAGCCGAAGTGATGGGCATAGTCGCCCCCGATGCAAAAACTTGGGCTTATGTTCTCTCTGCCATCATCCCCGGTATGGTCGGAATGCTTTTCTTCTTCAAAAACGGGAATGTGGAACCTCATGTGGCTTTCCCGCTCCATGCCTCGATTGAACTCTTAGTCATGGTCATGCTCGGCGGACAAGGAACCGTTCTTGGTCCCATCTTGGGTGCCTTCGCCTATCAGGGGATGCGCGGTTATCTTGTTACCAGTGACATATTCAAAGATATTCAACTCTCGGTCTCTGGCGCAGTTTTGTTACTTATCATTCTCTTTATTCCAGCAGGTGCAGTCGGCTGGCTACGTAATCGTTTTGCGCCGCTACGGAGGGTATTGCCATGACGACATTACTACAAATACAAGGGGTTACAAAACGCTTTGGCGGTTTGCAGGCACTTACTGATGTCACCTTTAATCTATCCGAAGGGCAAATCATGGGATTGATTGGACCGAATGGTGCTGGAAAAACCACTCTTTTCAATTGCATCAATGGTGTCTACACCCCTGAAGAAGGTAAGATTCTCTTTCAAGGAGAAAATGTCACTGGTAGCAAAACCTATAATATGGCAAGACGCGGTCTCGCACGCACTCATCAGATTGTTCAGCCATTAAATGAGCTAACTGTCCAAGAAAATATTATGGCAGGAGCTTGTTTCGGGCGAGAAAATCATAATTTACACAATGCTGCTGAAATAGCAAACGAGGTCATGGACTTTGTTGGGCTAGACACCCGCACTGACCAACTTGCGGCAAGTCTAAATGTCGCACAAAAGAAACGCCTAGAAATGGCTCGAGCTTTAGCCGCGCGTCCTTATCTCCTCCTCCTCGATGAAGTTTTAGCTGGGCTTAATCCAAGCGAAATTGGCGAGATGGTGGAAACAGTCAAAAAAATCCGCGATCGAGGCATCACGATTATCATGATTGAGCATGTAATGAAAGCTGTGATGAACGTCTCTGACCACATGCTCGTACTTGATTACGGGCAACAAATCGCCGAAGGCACGCCTACTGAGATTGCGAATAACCCGCAAGTGATCGAAGCATATCTTGGCGACCCGGAACTTGCCAAAAAGTTAATGGGAGATGATGAATAATGGCTATCTTAGAAGCAAAAAACATTAGCTCTGGTTACGGAGAAGTCCAAATTCTATGGGGAGCCAATCTTTCGCTCGAAAAAGGTCAATTGACCTCGCTAGTCGGGGCAAACGGAGTCGGCAAAACGACATTATTACGCACGGTCGTTGGCTTAAACCGTCCATGGGAAGGCTCAATTTGGTTTGAGGGAGAGGATGTTAGCAAACTCTCTGCTCATGCCAAAGCTAGTCTCGGCCTCGTGCTTGTACCAGAAGGTCGCCAACTCTTTACCGATATGACCGTTTATGAGAACTTAGAGATGGGCGCAACTGCAAAGCGCGCTCGTCTTAAAATGAATGAAAATTTTGAACAAGTTTTCACCATGTTCCCGCGTCTTAAAGAACGTAGGAATCAGAAATCCGGCACATTGAGCGGTGGCGAACAACAAATGTTAGCGGTGGCACGCGGCATTATGGCAGACCCTAAGGTACTAATTATTGACGAGTTATCGCTAGGCTTAGCTCCCGTTCTCGTCCTGGACTTGTTCGGAAGTCTCAAAAAACTCAAAGAAGCTGGAATTACCATTCTCCTCGTTGAACAAAATGTTCAAATGGCTCTAGCGGTCAGCGATTACGGTTATGTTTTAGCAGAAGGTCGCAATAAAATGCAAGGAAAAGCCCGAGAATTAATCAATAATGACGAGATACGCTCTGCATATTTAGGGATTTAGTATATAATAGAGACAAATTCCCTTTACCACTCACTTGCCTGCTAATTAGAAGGAGATAAAAATGCTAGTAGAACAACGAATGTCTCGTCCGGTAATTGCTATTCATCCCGACTTACCTATCCACGATGCCCGAAATCTATTTAAACAAGAAAAGATTCGCCGCGCTCCTGTTGTAAAAAACGGAAAATTGGTTGGTATCGTCTCCGATAGGGACTTGATTGATGCCTCCCCCTCGCCCGCAACCAGCCTCAGCGTTTGGGAAATGAATTATTTGCTCAGTAAAATCGAAGTCAAAGATATTATGAGCAAGGATGTCATCACGATTGATGAAGACACCCCCATCGAACAAGCTGCCCGCATCATGGCAGATAATAAAATCGGTGGTCTTCCAGTTATGCGTGATAAAAAAGTGGTCGGCATGATTACAGAAACTGACCTCTTTAAAATTTTCCTCGAGCTAATGGGTGCACGTGAAATTGGCGTTCGAGTCACTGCACTTATCGAAGATAAACCCGGCATTCTCGGAAAAATTACTCAAGCAATTAGCGGTATTGGCGGTAACTTTATAGCCTTTGGTCAATTCACTGGAGAAGATGTCTCCACAAAATTCCTTACCTTTAAGGTCGTCAACGCCTCAGAAAAAGATATCAAAGATGCCATTTGGGATATTGTCAAAGAGGTGCAGGATATCCGCACTTGCAGTGCCTAAATCAAATTTGGATATAGAATCAAAACAGCCGACCTACTAAGGTCGGCTGTTTTATTTCCGCTTCACGCGTGAATTTTAGCTTGCTTCCGTTAGATCATCGCTCCCTCTCTATCATCTTTTCTTCCTATAACTCGCCCTCTTTCGCGAAAGATTATAGAGCTTTTTCACGGGCTGTTTATTCCCCTTCAACTCCGCAACTTCTTCGTCTGTCAGATAACGCCACTCGCGCGGCTTCAATCGCCCCAGCTTCAAGCTCCCCAATTGGATGCGAATAATTTTCACCACAGGCAAACCCAATAAACTTCCCGTTTCGCGGATTTGGCGTTTACGCCCCTCGGTCAGGACTACTTTCAGTCGCGCGCCCTTTCCAGCTTGCCCTTCAACAAAAACCTTAGCGGGCGCGGTTCTGTAGCCATCTTCCAAAACGATGCCTCGCCGCCACGCTTCGAGCTGCTTTCGGTCTGGTTGACGCGCCACTAACACTTTATAAACTTTCTCATGCCCATAACGGGGATGTGAGAGCTTATTCGCCAATTCACCATCGTCCGTCATCAAAATTAGTCCTTCGCTCTCAATATCCAACCGTCCCACGGGATAGATGCGCCGATCAATCGGAATCAAATCTCGCACGGTTGGACGCGGGTCAGGGCTAGTAACCGCGGAAATAACGCCACGCGGCTTATTTAACGCGATATAAACAAAAGATTTCGGGATAGCGATTAGCTTCCCATCTACTGTGATTTTATCTTTCCCTGCATCTGCTTTTTGCCCCAATTTCGCCTTTTTGCCATTCACCTGCACGCGTCCGGCGGTGATAAATTCCTCACAACCACGGCGAGAACCATGTCCGGCTCTCGCTAATATTTTTTGTAATCGTTCTTCCATAAAATTATCCTTTTTATAACCATTGCGTATTTCATCATGATTTACGCAATACGAAATTAAGTTCGAGAATCGCCTAGATAAGCGCATTTGCTCCAAAAATTTGAGATAATACCTTAACTTTTCAAAATCTCCTGCTCCTCATTCTCTGCCGCAACCTCCGCAAGGTCTATATTTGGCATCGCTGAGAGAGAGTTTAGCCCGAAATGTTGCAAAAATTCTGGCGTGGTCGCATATAAAATCGGACGACCGGGTCCCTCGGCGCGACCTCCCTCTTGAATCAGCCCTTTGCTCAACAGAGAGCGCATCACGCCATCACTATTCACGCCGCGAATCGCGTCCACTTGGGGGCGAGTAACAGGTTGCTGATAAGCAATAATCGAAAGAGCCTCCAACGCGGCTCCGCTCAGGCGAGAGGTTGCATCGAGATTGAGAAAATCTTGGATTAAGGGGGCTAGTTCAGGCGCGGTAGTCAACTGGACACGTCCGCGCAGAGACTGAATCCGCAGGCCGCGGGTCGCGAGCGATTCATCCAATTCATCCAAAAGATTTCTGATTTTAGCGGGCGTTAAATCCAGCGCAGTCCCCAATTGCGTCAACGGAATAGGCTCTGCCGCGACAAAAAGCAACGCCTCCAATTTGGCGGCGGGAGAAAGTTCTGCGGGTGTTTTAGAGTCGCTCATGCTATAATTGCTCCGTTCATTTAATCGTTAAAAAGTGAAAAATATGCAAAATAAAAAGATTTTTATCCTGCTATCCTTAGTTTTAGCTACTTTAGCCTGCACAATGGGCATCGGCGGTCCGGAATATCCCGATGAGACAATTCCTGTTTCGCCGCTCTATGTTGAAAGTATGCAAGCCCAGTTCAAAGCCGCATTCGAGGCGGGCGCAAAAGGCGATGATATTATTCTCACCATCACCGAATCGCAAATTACCTCTTATCTCACCTATAAATTTGAAGGCGAAAAAACACCTCTCTTCACCGACCCACAAGTTTATCTGCGTGACGGGAAAATGACCATTTATGGCAAAGCAACGCAGGGCTATTTTGTCGCCACAATCAAGATTGTCTTAGCAGTCGGCATTGACGAAGAAGGGCAACCGGATATGCGTATCGAATCGGCTAATTTTGGTCCGCTCCCCGTGCCAGAGAGCCTCGCCAGCGGACTTTCTGCTATTCTCAAAGAGGCATATACCGGTGCGGTTGGACCTGTGGCAACTGGATTTCGGATTGAGAAAATCGGCATTCGCGATGGTTTTCTGGTCATGCTCGGGAAGGTAAAATAGCGAGTGGATTATACCAGCATGATAGCCCTTTTTAAAAAGCGGATTTTTCGCTCACGCGCCTTTCTCCTCTTGAGTATTTTTGGGTTCGCTCTCCTTTTGGCTGGCTGCCTTTCCCCCAAACTAATGCAAGGAGAAATACAGATTACCGTTAACGCGGCGGGAGAGAGCATCCCACTCCAACTCCCCGCGGGGAGCAGTGTAGAAGAAGCCTTAAAAAACGCGGAAATTGAGTTTTCTGAATCCGATAAAATCGCGCCTCCCCTCTATACCCTCCTCGCAGAGGGGGATGAAGTGCAAATCATCCGAATTCGCGAAGAGTTTGAAAGCGAAGAAGAGATTATCCCCTTCGAGCAGCAGATCGTGCGAAACGAATCCCTTCCCGAAGGCGAAACGCGGCTCATCCAACTCGGTCAGAACGGGATGGCGGAAATCACATACCGTAGCGTCTACGAAGACAATGAGGAGACAAGCAATAATCTCGTCAAAAGAGTCGTTATTCACGAGGCGGTTCCCGAAATCACGATGGTCGGTGTGCAAGCGGTTTTCGCCCCGATTCCCATTCCGGGCATTATCGCCTATCTCGCCGGTGGCAACGCGTGGATTATGGAAGATTCAACCGCTAACCGCCGTCCCCTCGTCACTACAGGCGATTTAGACGGGCGGATTTTTATCCTTTCGCCAAACGCAGGTTGGCTACTCTACACACGCAGATCAGAGAAAGACCCTGCTGAAGAAATTAACACGCTCTGGGCAATTAATATCAACGGTAGACCGAAAGACCCGATTAATCTCCATGTATCGAATATTGTCCATTACGCGGGGTGGCGACCTAATGCAGGAACACGCATCTATTACTCGACTGTTGAGCCGCGTGCCGCCGCCCCCGGTTGGCAGGCGAATAATGATCTTTACCAAATCAATTTTAATGCAAGTTGGTCTACAAAACCTAAAGAAATTATCGAAGCAAACGCTGGCGGGATTTACGGCTGGTGGGGAGTCAATTTTGCATGGTCACCCGATGGACGAAAACTCGCCTACGCCCGCCCCGATGGGATTGGGCTAATCAATGTTGAAACAGGAGAATTCGAATCCCTACTTGAAATTACCGAACTCAGCACCCACAGCGATTGGGCGTGGATTCCCGGCTTCACTTGGGGCGGAGATAGCAAAACCCTCTTCGTTGCAACTCATTCTCCTTCTCAGAATTTGGTTAGTCCCGAAGAATCTCCTTATTTTGACCTCAGCGCGCTTTCTATCGTCAATGACACCGGCGTAGAAATAGCTCCCCAAACGGGGATGTTCGCCTATCCCTCCAGTTCGCCAATTCGCCCCAGCGGAAAAGAGTACATGTACCAGATCGCATATTTACAAGCGATTTTTCCCATGCAAAGTGAAACAAGTCGCTATCGCGTCATCGTGGCGGACAGAGATGGTTCTAATCGGCGAGAGATTTTCCCGCCCGAAGATGAGCGCGGCATCGAACCGCAAACGCCTATATGGGCTCCTGAGCCAGTCCCCGGGCAAGAAGGCGATTTTCTCGCACTGGTTTATCAGGGCAATCTTTGGCTCGTTGATTCTGTCTCGGGGCAAGCTCATCAAATCACCGGAGACGGATTGATTACTCGAATTGACTGGCGAAGTCTCGAGGCAAAGTAAATTTAAAAATTCAAAAAAGGCTTTTTCACCGCGAAAACACGAAGTTCGCGAAGTTTAAAAAAAAGGAAAAAATATGCGTATTCTCATCACCGGTGCGGCTGGATTTCTTGGCTCTCACCTTTGCGACTATCTTCTCGCTGACGGTCATCAAGTTGTCGGTATGGATAATTTTATTACAGGTAATCCAGAAAACATCGCTCATTTAGCAGGGAACGAAAATTTCAGTTTTTATAAGCACGATGTCTCTAATTATATTTTTCTACCCGAAAAAGTAGACGCGGTGATGCACTTTGCCTCACCCGCCAGTCCAAATCCGGAGTCGGAACGAGCGTATTTCAACCTCCCTATCCAAACCATGAAAGCGGGGGCACTCGGAACGCATAATTCGCTCGGCGTGGCAAAAGCGCATAACGCCAAATTCCTACTCGCCTCCACCAGCGAGATTTACGGCGATCCGACCGTTCATCCCCAAACAGAAGATTACCCCGGCAACGTGGATACCATCGGGAAGCGCGCCGTCTACGATGAGGCAAAACGCTTCGCCGAAGCTCTCACGATGGCATATCACCGCTATCACGGCGTGGATACACGCATTGTTCGCATTTTCAACACCTACGGTCCCCGCATGGATTTAGAAGACGGTCGCGCCCTCCCCAACTTCCTGAAACAGGCATTGTTAAAACAAAAACTCACCGTTTACGGCGATGGTCAGCAAACCCGCTCTTTTTGTTATGTGGATGATTTGATCGAGGGAATTGTCCGCCTGCTCTACTCCGATGAGCATCTCCCTGTCAATATCGGCAATCCGGACGAAATCACGATACTCCAATTTGCTGAGGCAATTAACCGCTTAACGCACAATCCCAGCGGAGTTACCTTCGTCCCCGCCGGACGTAGTGCGCGCGACCCTCAACGTCGCCGTCCCGATATAACACGCGCAAAACAAATCCTCGATTGGGAAGCGAAAATTGCACTCGAAGAAGGAATTACGCGCACAATGCCCTATTTCCAAGAGAAATTAGGACTTTAATCTATGGCGGCGACTATTTTTTCTAGCAAAGAGGAGCGCGCCCGTTTTTTGCGTTTCGCCCTAGTCGGTATAATCGGTGCTATCGTAGATTTTGGCATCTTCAACCTCCTAACCAGTCTTTTCGATGTAGAAGCTGTCACCGCAAGCGTCATCTCTTTTATCGCTGCCGTGAGCAGCAACTTCACCTGGAATCACTTTTGGACTTACCCAGATTCTCGTTCTAAAACCATTTCGCAGAAATTAGTTCAATTTGCCCTCGTCAGCGCAATTGGACTTGCAATTCGTACACCCATTTTTGCTGGTGTTGAAAAAAACCTTATTCCCATACTTGAGAAAATTTCTCTTCCCTCCTCATTAACGCCGATTTTTGTCGGGCATAATCTCGCTCTAGCGACCGCAGTCGGCGTTGTGATGCTCTGGAATTTTTTCGTCAATCGCTATTGGACATATAATGATGTAGATTGAAAAGATGTCTCATCTAAAATTGTCCCGAAACTGAAAGGTTGCCCAAGCACACGAAAGCTATAATCCAAACATGTCTACTAAATCCATTATCCCCATCTACACCACCCCCGGCGATGCTGAAGCCTTTCTCGTCTATCCTTATATTTACAATCGCCTCGGCGATTGGATAGGTTGGGTCACGCCCGACAAAGAAATCTATTCTGTAATCGGATTCTATGTCGGCTTTCTAGCGAAGGGACCGCGCATCCTCCGCAAGCGTGCTATCGAAATTGCGACTGAGCATAAACGCCCACCCGCTAAACCACCCAAAGTCTATCCGCCCGCGACCATTCCCCTCGCCCCGATGATGCCTGAACTGAATCACAGCGAAATAGATGTCCTCCTCGATGAACCGGAAAGATTGCATACAATTGATTCCGGTGAGTTTAGAGATGATTTGGATTAAAAACTAATCTTATGCCTCAACTCCCCTCCCCAAAACCGATGCGCGCCTCGCGCATCACTATTTCCCAACTAATGCAACCGGAACATGCCAATAATCACGGCAACGTACATGGCGGCTGGATTATGAAACTCGTGGACGAAGCCGGTGCGCTCGCTTGTATGCGCCACGCCCAACATCGCGTTGTTACCATCGCAATTGACCAAATGGTCTTTCGGCAACCCATCCACATCGGCGATTTGATTATTCTCACCGCCGAAGTCACTTATGTCGGGCACACCTCCCTCGAAGCTGAGGTGCAAGTTATCGCCGAAAACCCAATTAGCGGCAAGCAAGTCCACACCAATACCGCGTATCTGGTTTATGTCGCCCTAGATGCTGAAGAGAACGCGGTTTCAGTCCCCGCACTCTTGGCTGAAAATCCAGAAGAAGAAAAGCGGATGCAAGCTGCTGAAGAACGTCAGAAACACCGATTGGCGCAGAAAGCATGACAGCCCCTCCCCATCCCCTCCCTGAACTAAAAAGCAAGCCGAAGGAACGCCAAGCGCACCCCTTCCGCTCGTTGAAAGAGTTGCTCGACCACGTTTCGGGCAGAGATCTCCCGCCTGTTAAATTTGAAGATAGCGGAAAAGCGGAAGTCCTTCCTTTTCCCTTTTTAGCAATTGTTGGACAATGGGAAATGAAGCTCGCACTCATTTTGGGCTTGGTCAACCCGCATATCGGCGGGATTCTGCTTGTTGGGCCACGCGGCACCGCCAAAACGACCGCTGTCCGCAGCTTGATTAATTTACTCCCGATGGTGGAGCGAAGTTCCTGCCATTATGGCTGTCTCCCCGAAGATATTGAAGAGGGCGGCATGGACGCGGTTTGTCCCGATTGCGCGAAAAAATACGGGCAAGGCGAATCACTCACACATCCTGACCGTGTACGGCTGATAGAACTCCCACTCAATGCAAAACTTGAAAATGTCATCGGCGGCATGGATGAACGCGCCGCGATGCGTTCAAAAATGCGTCTAAAACGCGGCATCCTCGCCCAAGCGGATAAAAATTTGCTCTATATTGACGAGGTCAATCTACTTGGCAACGATGTTATAGACGCAATTCTTGATGCCGCCGCACAAGGCTCCTACACGCTCAGACGCGGTGCAGCCTCTGCTACATATCGCTCGCGCTTTTTGCTGGTCGGCTCAATGAATCCCGAAGAGGGGCGACTCCGCCCGCAGATTATGGATCGCTTCGGATTGCGCGTTGTCGTACGGGGATTAGAAGACCCCAAAGAGCGTCTCAAAGCATATCGGCGCGTCAAAGCCTATTTGAACGCGCCGCGCCAAGTGATCGGAGAATACGCTGAGGGCATTGCGGCAGTACAAGAAGAACTGGAAGCCACTCGCCAACGGTTACATGAAGTAAAAATCTCCAATAAAGTCGCGAAAAAAGCCATCGAAATTATTCAAGAACTCGGTATAGATTCTTTACGCGCCGAAATCACTTGGCTCGAAGCTGCGCGCGCTTTCGCCGCCGCAAACGGACGTATCACCGTCAAGCTCGCCGATTTACACGCGGTCGCACCGATGGCATTACGCTTGCGCCGTTCTCAATTTATCAATGAATATTTCGAGAATCAACAAGGGGAAGAAGAAGAACTTGAAACCTTAATAAAGCCCTTCAAACGAAAAA
>JAOZOM010000028.1:11485-13927 GCA_029933275.1 Anaerolineales bacterium
TAGCGCGTAAAAAAATACGCAATACACAATACGCAATGACATCAAAAAATCAACACATCCCACTCATTCTCCTCCTTGCCCTTAGCCTCCTCATCGGAATCTTCACCTTCCAAGATTACGGTATGACTTGGGATGAAGAACTCTACTACCAATACGGCGAAGCAATAGGCTACGCTTATTCCATCCCCGAAAGGCTAAGCGGCGATTACGATTTAAACCTCGCCTACGGTCCCAGCCCGGACGACCATCGCAACCGCGGACCGGTTTATTTGCTCATCATGCGCGTTCCCGTCAATGCCCTTCACGCGCTCACGAAAATAGATAAAGTTGCCCTCTGGCATCTGATGAATTTCATCACCTATCTGCTGGGCGTTTTTTACCTCTACAAACTTTCTCTGCGGTGGCTCAAAGCCGAAAGCGCGTTTGCCGCGTCTCTGCTTTATATCTCCCAGCCGCTGCTTTGGGGACACGGCTTCATCAACCCCAAAGACCCGCCTTTCACCACCGTTTTTCTTGCCACGCTCTATTATGGTTTTATTCTCGTCGATAATCTATCCATAGCGGAAACAAGCCGAAGTTCACGCGTGCGCCAAATCCTGCTGGTTGGCGCGTTAATCGGCATCGCCACGAATCTGCGTATCATCGCCCCGCTGCTCGCCCTCCTCCTCATCATTTACGCGCTCACAAAACGCCAGCCGCGCATCCTGCTTTGGTTTATCCCCATTGGCACCGTTTCTCTCCTCGTTCTCTACATTACTTGGCCCTATCTTTGGGATGCGCCAATTGCGCGCTTTATCGAAGTGTTAACGCTGATGTCGCATAATCCGACCAGCCTAAAAGTGCTTTTTTACGGCAATTTTTATCGAGCCTTCGAGCTACCTTTGCGTTACCTCCCCGTTTTATTGGGGATTACCCTCACCGAGCCAACTTGGATTCTTTTTGGGATGGGTCTCATCATCGCCCTTTTTCGCTGGATACGGAAGGGGCGCGCGTGGAGTGATCTTGGGATTGTCCTTTTTTACTTTGTCCTGTTGATAAGCTATGTGCTGCTTATTCGCCCCCCGATGTATGACGGATATCGCCACTTTCTCTTTATCTTGCCCCCCGTCTTTATCGTGACTGGATTCGCCTTTGAGCAGATTTTTGAATGGATGCGCGCTAAGTGGCTACGCGCATTGTTTTTATTTGCCATTTTAGCAATTGGCATAAGCGGAGGCGCAAAACTGCATCCTTACGAATACACTTATTATAATGCCGTCGTTGGCGGCACCAGCGGAGCCGAAGGCACTTTTGAAACCGATTATTGGCTAACTTGCTATAAAGAGGCGACCGAAGAATTTAACGACCGTTTCCCCGATGGCGAAACGCTCATCGTCCATCGTGAAGCCGCCAACGCAAGATATTACGCGGCAAAGAATATTGAAGTTGTCCCATTTCGTACCTTAGAGAACGGTGATTATATGCTCCTTTCCTCCCGCTTGAATATCCTCAATATCACCGAACCCCACTCCCCCAACTTCATCACCGTTGAACGGGATGGGGCAACATTTTGCGTGATAAAAAAAGTAAAACGCTAAATATAAAATAGCCACAGATTTCACCGATTACACAGATTTTTGTTTTTTCCGTAAAATCCGTGTAATCAGTGGCAGAAAAAAACAGCAACAGACATAATTAGGAATAACCAAATGAGTTTACGCGTGATCGCTGGCAAAGCCAGAGGACATAAATTAAAAACCGTTGCAAGCAAGGGGACTCGCCCCATCACCGACCGCGTCAAGGAAAATCTCTTCAATATTCTCGGCGCAGACGTAGCAGATTCCACTTGGTGGGATCTCTTCGGCGGGACAGGTGCGGTCGGAATCGAGGCATTAAGCCGCGGCGCGACTTTTGTCCGTTATAGCGAGATGAGTAAAGCCGCCATTGAAGTAATTCGCGAGAATCTACTACATTGCAAAATGGAAGCGGATGCCGAAATTCGTCGCGGGGACGCGTTCACCTTTCTCGATTCCACGCCCGACCGTAACTTCGACTATATCTACATCGCCCCGCCCCAATATAAAGAGATGTGGTTGCGTGCATTACTAGCGGTAGATAAAAATCCCGGCTGGTTGAGTGCGGAAAGTTGGGTTGTCGTCCAAATCCACCCGCGGGAGTTTCGTGGGCATGAGGAAATCGAGCTAAAAAATCTCGTCAAATTTGATGAGCGGAAATATGGAAGTACCTTACTGGTTTTTTATGAAAGAAAGATGAAATAAAACACACTGGAACCAAAATGACAATCAAAATCAATATAAAATGGATTCGCTTCTTCGGCATTGCTGGAATGTTAGGTGGCATTATTTTATTTATCGGCGATATGCTTTTTTATTATTCGCCAAATAGCACCGATTTTTTGCAAAATATGGCGGTCACCTCCGATGCGCGCATCATCGCGAGCGG
>JAOZOM010000194.1 GCA_029933275.1 Anaerolineales bacterium
CCGCTTGCATTTGTTGAGCAAACGCTAAAAACAGGAGAGCCGATCACCCTCTCTGGCGGAGAAAAATCGGCGCATATTTATTTACCTATTCAAACTTCGCTTCGTAAATATGGCGTTTTGTGGGTAGAGTTTACTGAGGTTAAGCAACGAGCTTCTTCTCAGGTGCAACCTTTGCGGTCATTCGCGGATCAGACCGCGATTGCTTTAGAGCGGGTGATGCTTTTGCTCGATTCTCGACAAAAAGCCATTGAGCTTAAAGGGGCACATTCTGAACTGGAAAACACCTACGATCAAACCCTCTCCGCGTTAATGATGGCTTTGGACGCGCGAGACCGAGAAACAGAAGGGCATAGTGTGCGCGTTAGTTCTACTTCGTACCTTTTGGGAAAAGAATTCAATCTTTCTAAAGAACAACGACAATCCCTCCGGCGTGGTTCTCTTTTGCACGATATAGGCAAAATCGGAATCAGCGATACGATTCTTAATAAAGCTGGTGAACTCACCGATGAAGAATGGGGAATTATGCGTCAGCATCCTGTGATCGGCAGGGACATCATTAAAAGGATTCCTTTTTTGCAGGACGCAATTCCCATTGTTTATGCTCACCATGAACGCTGGGATGGAAGCGGTTATCCGCTTGGCTTGCGCGGCACAGAAATCCCCCTCGAAGCGCGCATTTTCGCTGTTGCTGATATCTTCGATGCGCTAACTAGCATCCGCCCCTATCGGGAAGCAATCAGCGATCAAGCGGCATTGGCACATTTGCAGAAAGAGGCGGGAATTTTAGTCGATCCTGATGTAGTCGCGGCTTTTGCAAGACTCTTAGAAATGGGGAGCGTACGCGGTGCCACACTCCCCATTTTTTAAAATTATCCGAGTAGTTCTTTGAAGGCGGCTACCGTTCTTTCCACTCCCTCATCGTCAATCCAATAATGGACGACCAAGCGGAAGCTGCGCGAGGCGGCGATTCCAACACGGATTCCGTGCATCTTGTGCAGATCTTCTACTATTTTTCTTGTAGGATATTCGACATGTTCCGCTAAACGCATAAAAATCATATTGGTATACGGTGTACCTTCATCGAGGACGAGACCGGGGACGCGCGCAAGTCCCTCCGCAAGCCTCCGCGCCCGAGCATGATCTTCTCCCAAGCGTTCTACCATTGTATCGAGCGCAACAACCCCAGCCGCCGCGAGAATCCCGGCTTGACGCATCCCGCCGCCGAGTTGTTTGCGCAGGCGATGTGCTTTGGCGATGAATTCGTTCGAGCCGCAGAGAACCGAGCCTACAGGCGCAGAAAGTCCTTTGCTCAGGCAAAATGTGACAGAATCGAAAGGGGAAGCAAGTTTCTTAGCAGATAAGGCTAGAGCCGCGGCGGCGTTGAAGATACGTGCGCCATCGAGGTGAAAGGCGAGTCCCCGTTCTTTTGCTAAATCCCCAACTTTCTTGACATAATCCATCGGGAGAACAGTCCCACCACAGCGATTTTGGGTATTCTCCAGCGCGATCAATTTTGTGGGCGGTTCATGCTCATCGTTTCCGCGGATGGCATCTTCGATTTCGGCGAGGGGCAAAGTGCCATCATCCAGATTGGGGATTTGATGTGAATGAACGCCGCCCAGTGCGGAAATGCCGCCCGCTTCGTAGAGAAAAATATGAGCTTTGCTGCCCAAAATGATTTCATCGCCGCGCCCGCAATGGGCGAGAACCGAGATTAGATTGCCCATCGTGCCGGAGGGGAGGAAGATGCCCGCCTCTTTACCAAGCATTTCGGCGGCTTTCTCTTGTAGTTGGTTGACGGTGGGGTCTTCGCCGTAAACGTCATCGCCGACTTTGGCTTTTGCCATAGCTTCGCGCATTTCTGGCGTGGGTTGGGTGACGGTATCTGAGCGTAGATCAACTATTTTCATGGACTTGCTCCTTGTGTTCTTTGAGTTTTCCAGTTCATTTTACCGCTTTTATGGAAGCATTTTGTATTTTGTAACAATTTTACGCAATACGTTCATTTGCTTTTTAAATTTTTCTCCGGATTCTCTTGCCTCCTCTCTCTCCTTATGGTATCCTACAGACCGACTGGTCGGTCTGTAAATTTATGACAACAATCTCTGACGAAACCCGTTCTCGAATTTTAGATGCCGCTGCTGATGTTTTTGCAGATAAAGGTTACCATGATGCGCGGATGGATGAAATCGTAGCGATCTCGCATACCTCGAAAGGGGCGGTTTATCATCATTTTCCTAGCAAGAATTATATTTTTTTTGCGCTGATTGATAAATTTACCAAACTGCTCGAAGAGCGTTTACGTGCCGCAATAGAAAAGGAAGAACATGGTCTTGATCGTGTGGATGCTGCGCTCAGAATCTGTATGCAAACTTTCGGGCAACATCGCGCTTTGGCAAAAATCGCCCTTGTCCAAGCGGTGGGACTTGGCGAGACCTTCGAAACCAAACGACGCGAAATCAACGATCGCTTTGCAGGTATCATCCAAAAATATCTTGACCAAGCGATTTCGGATGGAAGCGTTCCTGTGATAGATACTGAAGTTGTGGCACGGGCGTGGATGGGCGCATTAAACGAGGTTGTTTTGCGTTGGGTTTATACCGGTAGTCCCGATCCAGAACGCGCTACGCCGGCTTTGCGAACTTTGCTCTTACGAAGCATCGGTATTTCAGAAGAAAGGATTGCGGAATTGGATGAAGATTGATGTTTCTCCTGCCTATTAAAAATTCAAACGATTATAAAAAACAAATCGAAAGGTAAAAAAATGAAAAAAACTATTATTTTGGGGATTGCCCTGATGCTATCCCTTAGCTTGATTCTTGGAGCTTGCTCCCCAGCGGCTACCAACTCGGATGGAGCAGAAGAAGTTTCTGGCGAAGTTTCCGGTGAAGATGAAGCCGTCGTAGACTTAGAAGAAAACCCTGTGACCTTAAGAATCGCGGTCTTGCCGATTATTGACACGATTCCGCTTTTTGTTGCGCGTGATGAAGGGATTTTTGACGAATTGGGTGTAAATGTGGAATTTATCCCCGTTTCTTCTGCGCCAGAATTGAGTCAGATGGTTGCCTCAGAACAAGCAGACGGTATGGTTACAGACGGTCTGACAGTTGCGTTTTTCAATAAGGAAGAAATTCAACTGCAAATTGTGCGCTATGGGCAAACGCCTTCCGAAGACAGAGGGCATTTCTTCATCCTCGCCGCGAAAGATAGCGGAATTACCAGCCCCGAAGATTTAAAAAATGTTGAAATCGGTATCTCAGAAGGGACGATCATCGAATATATCACCGACCGTTTGCTCGAAAAAGAAGGTTTTTCTGCTGACGAAATAGCAACAATTGCCGTTCCGAAGATTCCAGATCGAATGGCTTTGCTCGGCTCTGGAGAAATCCAAGCCGCTGTGCTTCCTGATCCGCTCGCGTCTTTGGCGGTTTTACAAGGGGCAACTATCGTTTTGGATGATTCTCAATCGCCTGAATATGGCGCAAGTGTTTATGCTTTCAGCAAAGAAATCATTGATGAGCATCCTGAGGCAATCAGTGCATTTGTAGAAGCGATCGATATAGCGGTCGACTTACTGGCGGAAGACCCGCAAGAATACACATCCCTTCTGGTCGAAAATAAACTAATCCCGCAACCACTGATTGAAAGCTACATCATCCCGTCCTTCCCTTACGGGATTTACAGTGAAGTCGAGTGGGAAGATACCCTTCTTTGGGCGCAGG
>JAOZOM010000029.1 GCA_029933275.1 Anaerolineales bacterium
TTCAAACCTTCTAACCGACCAAAACCGCTCTTGCGGGCGCACCCTCCGCGCCGATCAACTTAAGCGGCAGGCAATAGAGCGCGTATTTTCCCTGCGGGATGTGATGTAGGTCACAGCCTTCGATGATGATGACGCCCGCGCGGAGGAGAATCTGATGCGTGGGGATGGGAGCATCGAAAGGGGCAACGGAGAGATAGTCCACGCCAACGAGACGGATGCCATGCTCAACGAGCCACTCTGCTCCATCGGCGGAGATGGCGACGAAGTCGCGTTGGAATTCGGGCGAATCTAATGTCCACTGGCGAGAATTGCTGGTGCGCAGGAGCAGGCGTAGGGTCGCGGGCGGTATCGGCGCGGCATCCAGCACTTCGGCGGTGACGAGGTTTACATCATCATCCAAATGCAGGACGAAGGCAGTTCCCATCAAAATATCCAGAGAGAGCGTTTCGACTGTGCGCCCGTCGTTGAGAAAATGATGCGGTGCGTCTACATGCGTGCCGACATGCACGCCCGCCGCAAAACGGGAGACGTTGGCATCCGCGCCCGCATCCATCGAGAGGAATTCTTCGAGAATAATTTTAGGGTCGCCTTCCCAAACGGGGAGCGAGGGGGAAATGGGGAGAGAAATATCGTAAATGGTCATTTTGGTCTCACTGGTCTTTTTCACCACTGAGTTCACAGAGATTACAGAGAAAAGCTTTAAAACTTAAAAAACTCTGTGCGCTCCGTGTTCTCTGTGGTGAATTTCTAATCACTTGGCGGTCTTGGAGTTGTAGTTGGCGTGGGCGTGAGGGTGGCAACTAAATCGCCCCAGCCGCTGGCATCGAAAATATAACTCAGAAATTTGGTGCGCTCCGGCTCGGTCATCGGGCGGGGACGGGCGTAATCTTCGAGCAGGTTGGTGAAAAGCTCCAAACCGAGATAGCGACCATCGTAGAAAACATGGCGGTCGAGAAATTCATTGCGAGTCCCTTCAGCGGTGTGCATTTGATCGAAAAAGAGATTGCCGAGACCGTAATCAATAAAAGTGCCATTATAAAATTCTTTTGCTTGTGCAAAATGCGCCTGACTGCCGCTCACGATGACCGCACCCGCATCGGCTAGACGGCGAAAATCATCTCCCTGCCATGGGCGGATTTCAGGAGAGTAGTATTCAAAATACTGAAAAGTAGCAATCGGCAAATAACCAGCGTCGCGCAATTTTCGGATTTCTGCGGTCATATAATCGTAATCGCAGGGAGCGGCTCCTGGCCACCCATCTTCGCGCGCCCAAGCGTACTCGGGACCGACCGGATTACAGCCGATGAATGCCAATTTATTTCCGTTATGCTCCAGCGTAATCGGCTTGCGGGCATCTTCCAAATCCCTGCCGCCGCCATAATAGGGAATACCGCGTTCATCGTACATATCCAGCGTGTAGAAAGTCGCCGCCGAGCCTTGATCTTGAAAATGGTTGCCGGTCAGCTCGACCACATCCACCCCGATATATTCGAGCAATTCGATATATTTCGGATTGCTACAAAAGGGTTGCGTGCCGGGATTATAGTTCGGGTAGGGGCAATAAATAGAAAAAGGAATTTCATTGCTGATATGAGTAATATCCGCACTACGCAACAAATCACCAATATCGCGCGCCGGGTAAAGAATCCCTTCGGTTTCCATTTTATACGCGGTGGCACGCACGAGAGCGGTCACACCGCTCATCATTAGCACGGTCAGCTTTTCGGGGTCACGATTGGTGGAAGGGAGCGCGGGCGGCGTAATTGGGCAGGGAGATTCGCAATCCCAGCCAAAAGAAAAGATGAGCGGATAAGTCTTCGACTTAAAATCATTATGCAGTGGGGATTGCCCGTCAATTTGGAGGACTTTCCAGCGCGGTTCGATTTCTTCAAAGGGGATGATTGCCCAAGAATCTTTCTCTGCCCAAGCCAAATCCAATAGTTGAGTCGCCTCTGCTGTGCGGACGTGTTTTGAGCCTGTTTCCCCCCAAAGTGCGGTAAGCGCGGCTTTGGTCTCCTCTGCCATCCACAAAGACGATTCATCCCAGGGCTGCGGCGCGTTCCCCTCCCATGCGGCGCGCAACTCTTCGCTCGTGATGCCATCTTTGATGGTCGGGAAAGGTGCGACTAGCGCGTAAACCCAATTCGTCTCCGCTGGATTTTCGCTTAAACCCAAACGCAGAGTTGCAAGAGATGAATCTGTAGTGAGAGACAGTTCCCACTTCGATGCTTCTTCCCGCAACGTGGCGGGGACAGAGTTACTAATCCAAATCAAGTGCGGTTTCTGAGTAGAAGTCGCATTCGGGGTTGGGGATGGCGCAGGGGTTTCGGTCGCGATGGGTGGCGGAGGGGTTGGTGTCGGTGCGCAAGCTACGAGGAAAATTGTAATGAGAGTCAGTATGATGAAAATTCGTTGAGAGTTTTGCATAGTTTTTGATTTCTAAAAAAGTGAAACGTGCATTGCTTCTATAAGAGGCATTGCACGTCATTTAGTAAAATTTAGTTTGGGCTGTTTTTTCTACCTATTTTTCTGCTTCACCTTCTACGTTTTCTGTCTCGCCAATCTTCTCCTCTTCCGGCTCATCTACGTTGAGATTTCGCAAGACATCATCCATGCTCAAATTCTCTCGGCGCATCCCAAGTTCGGGGGTGCCGCAATGGGGGCAGATATTCCAGGAAAGTTCCATTAACTCGCCACACTCGTGGCAATTCTTCTTGAGCTTCGTCTGGCAGTTCGGGCAGAGCATCCAATTCTCTTTGACGCGGCGTTCACATCCCGGGCAGAGGAGTTGGTCTTCTATCGCGGCGAGGAGGGCTTCTTCTTCGAGGGTGCGCTGATATTCGTCTTCTAAGGTGCGCGGCGGACGCAAAACGAGATAGACCAAGACGCCGGGTAAATTCAATAAGCCAACCAAAATGGTGGAGAGAATTTGCACGAGATTATCGCGGCTACGATTGCGGATATCGCGATAAGTCCAAATCACGAGGCTCACCCAAAGAGCGAGCAAAAACGCTGCGCCAAATCCCGTGAGGACAATTGCGAGGTTATTTAAAAATGTAGGATCAAGATTCATGGTCTCTCCTGCAAAATCTGAAGTCTGATGTCTAAAATCTAAGAACCTATTGTACTACGCTACGGGGTCTCAAATTGGAAATACCATTGTGCTTCTTGTTGCATAAATTGAGAACTTTCACCGAGAACTTCGTAAAAGGTGTTCCCCTGTTTGAGGGAGAGGGGCATCCCGTTTGGGTCGGTGAGTAGCAGAGGCTGATCGATTGCAATCCTCCGCCAATATAGCGGAAACATGTTTCCATCACGAGCGAGGTATCCTTTTCCTGATCCAATTAAATCAATATGATAAACCTCATCTTCCTCCTGAAATTGGTCGGCAAAGGTATAGGGAACGAATAGAAAAACGATATTATCCGCAGAAACCTGCTGGGTGATGAGCGCATCAATTAGGGGCGCGTAGTTGGGACTTTTTTCATTGCGGAGGTTGTCACTTTCTTGATAGCGATAATATTTATGGGCGTAGGGGTTATATTTCCAATAATGATAATCATCGAGCGAGTAACGTGTAAAAATATCCAAAGCTGGTTCCGCGGCGAAGGGCTGTGTTGTGCTGAAATATCCCGCACGCAAATTGGGAGGGGAGTTGTCTTTATTTTGTTGTGCCAAACAGTCTGCAAATTTTGTGGTGTTGAAGAAGATATTATTATAGGTATCGCGGTCCTGTTTTCCTATCACGAAGGGCGGACAAGCCGAGTTGCCCGGTACGATGAGAAAGTCGCGAAGATCGCTTTCTTTGAGATGGTTAAAGACGCGTTTATCGGCGTATTTGAAAACAAGGTAGGATTGGTACATATGGGCAATATGCTCATCGAAAAAACGCCCTGAGCGAACAGGTCCCACTTTTTCAGCATCGTTGCCGTAAAAAACAGCGATGAAACGCGTTAGTCCGCCTTCTATATAATATTCAAAAACGACATCGGCAAGCATCATCCCCGAAACGGGACGGATATAGCGCGGGTAAAGTGCGATCTTGCTCGCAATCGGGCGGCGATCTAGCAAATTGAGTGCGGCGGGAGGCAACCCTGTGAGAGGATTAATCCCCTCTGGGAGCGTGTAAGGCGTGATATTTGAAAGTGTGGGGAGTGGGAGCGGCGTTGCGGTGGGATAGCTACCGTCTTCGTAAACAACCGTTGGACGAGGCGTTACCGTAGAGAAATTTTGGAGATGCTCTTCAAAAGAAAATTCACCATCCTTCGGCGAAAAGGGCGTTGGAGAAGCAATAGTCTGTGACATATTCTCAATCTGATTTTCTTCCGCTACAGGTTGTCCCGCAATAAAGATATAGCCAAAGAAAAGTAAAAACGCAGAAAAGACGACTACGCCGAGTATTTCTAAATTTTTGATGGATAAAGTTATTTTTTTTGAGCTCACAGAAAACCTTTTTTTGAAGACTTGACACTAAAGTCTGAAATCTGATGTCTAAAGTTTTAAGTCTGGATTCTACAACAGAAAGCAAAGCTGATAAAATAAGCTACTCTCTAATACGGTATTTTACACCTATGCTGATTTTAATTACAATTTCTATTCTCACCCTAACCGCAATAGCCTTATTATTCATTAGAATTTTTTTGCCTGATTTTCGCTATTCATGGTTATTAGCCACCGCTGGTGCATTTTTGGCTTGGATTAGTATTTTCTTTTGGCAATTGAAAATGCCCTTTCTCTTAGCCCTGCCTTCGTGGCAACCTGAATACCTTTTTACTGATTCCCCCGCTTTACTTGCTGACCAAATCTCCTGGGCGTATGCGTTCAGCGTCGTGACCTTAGGATTGGGGACGTTGCTCACCTCTACTTCCCATGAAAATCGCACTACCTTAGCGGGAACACTTATTCTAAGCATAGTTGGGGTTTTGGCGGTTTTAGCAGAAAATCCCCTCACCCTCGTCATGGCGTGGACTGCGATTGATTTAGCAGAATTAATCACTCTACTCCAATCAGTGCAAGAGAAAAGATTGCGCGAGCGTGTCATCATCGCGTTTGGCGCGCGCGTTATCGGATCATTCTTTCTCATTTGGGCGGGATTAACCAGCGTTGCCGAGGGGAGCGCACTCAACTTTGCCTCCGCGCCGCAAAAAGCGGGGATATTTATGCTCATCGCCGCGGGGCTGCGACTAGGCATCCTCCCGATGCACATGCCCTTTAGAGCAGAATCCCTCCTCCGCCGTGGTTACGGGACAATGCTTCGGCTCACCGCGGCAGCATCCAGTTTGATTTTGCTCGCACGCATTCCATATAGTAGCCTTCAATCCCCCTTTATCCCCTATCTTTTGGGCTTAGTCGCCTTAACCGCTCTCTACAGCGCGTGGATGTGGTTTCGCACCACAAAAGCCCTCGATGCGCGCCCTTTCTGGTTGCTGGGGATGGCATCTCTCGCACTTGCCGCGACCTTACACGCCAATCCCATCGGGAGCGTTGCTTGGGGACTAGCTCTCGTCCTTGGTGGAGGTGTTTTATTTCTCTCTGCCATCCAAAACAAAATGCTTAATCGCTTGCTTATGTTGAGCGTTTTCGCTATGTCTACTTTACCGATGACTCTCACCGCGACCGGCTGGGAAAATAAAAGCACCCAATGGTGGGGATTTTGGCTCATCCTGCTCCCCGCACACGCCCTCCTGCTTGCTGGATATTTTCGTCAAGTGCGGCGCATCAATACCGATAATCTTAAAAACCACAATAAATTTACTGTTCTCATATATCCGTTGGGAATCAGCTTCATGCTTTTTACCCTCCTCCTTCTGGGGATTTGGGGTTGGCAAGGAGCCGCGTCTATCGGCGCGTGGCAGCTCAGTCTGATCTCAATACTTCTGATTACCCTATTCGTCTGGGCGTATCCGCGCATCCGCTCCCTTATTCCACTTCAAGCACATTGGCTCAAACCAGATACAAAAAAAAGCAAAAACTTCATCTATGTCCTTTCTTGGAATATTTACCATTTTCTCCGCAACCTGACCTTCCAACTTACCGATCTCCTCGAAAGCGATGGCGGTATCCTGTGGGCACTCCTCTTCATCATCCTCTTCGCATCACTACTCGCAGAAGGAATTCGCTAATGCAAATCATCTCTTGGATTGCCGTCTTTCTCATCTTTGTTTCCACCCTCTCCCTCCTCATCACGTGGGATTGGCGTTGGAGTCTCGTCCATCTTGCCCTGCTTTACCTCGGCGTATTTTGGCTCACGCAAATCCATTGGACTATTTCTATGGCTGCTATTAAATTGGTTACAGGCTGGATGGTTGCTACCATTTTGGGAATTACCCGCGCCGCCCTCGACCCGGAACCTGCCTCCGCACTCGAACATAGCTGGTCTCACGGCAGACTCTTCCGCATCCTAGCTGCTGCATTAGCTTTTCTCCTCGTTATCTCTGTCACCCCGACTATCGTCAAACTCCTCCCCGGTATCGGGATTCCCGAAGTAGCCGGTAGTCTCATCCTTATGGTGATGAGCTTGCTCCTGCTGGGGTTAACCACCGAACCCTTGCAAGCCGTCATCGGTTTACTCACCTTCCTCGCAGGATTTGAAATCATCTACGCCGCAGTCGAAAACGCAACCCTAGTTGCTGCCCTGCTCGCGACCATTAATCTTGGTTTGGCTCTGGTTGGCGCATATCTCCTTACCGCAGGTACAGATGAAGAAAGGGGAGCAACAGAATGAATGCTCCCCTCATTTGGATAGGCATCCCGCTTATTCTTGCCATTTTGCTTTGGCTTCCCTCACGCACCAAGGTCACTGCATTTTTGGGTGGCATTAGTGCACTTTTTCTAGCAGCTTCAGCTTGGTTCATCCCCATTGATACCGCCATCCGTATCAGCGATGCACTTTCTCTCAAAATTGCGGTTTCCATTGATATTTTAGGGCGGCAAATCAGCATCACTCCCGCTGACAAACCTCTGCTTGCGTTGCTCTACGGCATGGCGGCAATTTGGTTTTTTGGCTCCAGTGCGGCTGGCATCGCTCGCCGCCTCGTCCCCTTAGGGATGGGTATTCTCGCCCTATTTATCGCTTCTCTCTCGGTCAAACCCTTTCTCTACGCCGCTCTCATCATCGAAACTGCTATTTTGATTGCAATTCCCCTCCTTTCACCACCCGAGAAAAAGCCGGGGCGCGGCGTTATCCGCTTTTTGATTTATCAAACATTAGCGATGCCCTTCATTCTTTTTGCAGGTTGGCTTTTAGCAGGCGTTGAATCCAGCCCTGGCGATATCGAGTTGCTCACTCAAGCCGCCACTTTACTAGCTCTCGGCTTTGCCTTTCTCCTCGCCATTTTCCCCCTCTACACATGGATTCCCATTTTGATGGAAGAAGCCTCTCCCTATGCGGTCGGATTTATTCTTTGGCTCTTGCCAAGTGTAGCTCTCCTCTTCGCACTCGGTTTTTTGGATCGTTATGCTTGGCTTCGGAATTTTGCTCAACTGCCCGCTGCCTTACGCTTTGCCGGTCTTCTGATGGTGGGGACTGCCGGAGTCTGGGCAGCTTTCGAGCGGCACTTAGGGCGGATTATGGGCTATGCCGCTATCGTCAACACCGGATTTTCGCTCCTCGCCCTCAGCTTGCTTCACGATTCCCAGCTCTCTGCCTTCTTTTTGCTAATGGTCCCTCAAGGATTGGGATTAGCCATCTGGTCGCTCAGTCTTTCCATTTTGAAATTGCGGGAAGGATCGCTTAATTTTAAGAAAATTCAGGGCATGATCCAGCAATATCCCATTATCATCAGCGGGGTGCTGGTCGCACATTTTTCGGCAATCGGGTTACCGCTGCTGGCGGGGTTTCCACCCATCCTAGCTCTTTTCGAGGGATTGGCAAAAGAGGGGCTTTTCACCGCATCTTGGGCTGCTTTGGGAATCGTAGGTCTCTTAACAAGTGCGTTTCGGACGCTTGCCGTTGTCGTCATGTCCCCGAAAGATTCAACTTGGGAGATGCGCGGTAGTTGGCTTCAAAATATCCTAATTGGCATAGGGATTGTTTTAATCTTGCTCTTGGGGGTTTTTCCTCATCTCATCTATCCGATTTTAGTGAATCTCCCCGCAACTTTTGAACATCTTAGCGGCTGAGCGCGTGCTATAATTTGCCAAAACTCTTCCTTGGAGGCATCATGGAATTTGAACAGATTATTAAACAGCTAGATTGGTTGGACGAAGAACGGCGTAAAGATAAAACAACGATTGCGGCTCAGGTTGAGCATATTACGACTTTAAATACCACCGTTGAAGCACTTTCAGAAAAAATAAAACCGCTTGAAAGTGCAATAGAAAGTTATGCCTCACTCGCCGCAAGAGTAGAGCAATTTGACACGTTTCTCGCACAACAACGCGAAGAAATGAACGAAACTTTCTCCAAATTAGAGAAAAACGCAAAACACCGCGAGAAAGATGTTGGTAAACGTTTTCAGAGCGAATTTACCCCTATTAACGAAGCAATTACAGATATACGCAGTAAAATAGATGTCTCGGATATTCGCCGTGACCTGAAAGCCCGTGAAAGCGAAGATTTGCGCCTAAGCTCTGCATTTACAGAGCTTAAAGCAAAATTTGATGAGGTTGTAAAAAGTAATAAAGACCTGCTCTACGCCCAAAATTTATATGAAGAAAATCGGCGACAGGATATTAAACGCTTAACCGACACGCAAGGCGAAATTGTTGCGCTTCGAAAACGTCTCGATGAAGAACGTGAGAAACGTCAACTTAACGCGGATACTGTAAAGAATATTGACGTTCGTATTGCAGAGGTTTTAGCAAGCGAACATAGACGTAAACAAGAACAGAGTGAGTTCTTCGATAAACTTTCGATAGAGCAAATTGACAGAGAACGCGCATGGAAAGAATGGATTGAAAAAGCAGATCGCTTCAACGAAAAAACCGAGTTACTTGAAAGCCATTTACAAGCATCGGATGAAGCAACTCGTGCTGCAAAGAAAGCCGAAGAATCTTACGGCGAAATTAGCCAGAAAATTGAGCGGCGCGTTCACGAGATTGTTGAGATGCAACGCCTCTCTGAAGACCGCCTGCGGCAGGAATGGGTCACATTCAAAGCCGATGACCAAAAACGTTGGACAGGATATGGGCTCTCTCAAGATGAGACGATGAAGAATTTGCAAAAAACAATGGAGAAAATTGAATCTCGTTTAATTGAATTTGATGATTTTTTCCAAACAATGCAAGATCAACTTCACCAAACTACGGACGTGACCGAGCATCAGATGCAAGAATTGATGAACTGGGCGCACGAATGGTTGACTGCCTCTGAGCGCGTCATGGGGCATGCAAAGAAGAGCAGTTAGTAATTAGAACCGCTAATTTTCTCAAATCGACACGAATTTTCTTGTTCTTTGGCGGGGATTAGCGAAAGTTAGTGGTTGAAAAGGAATCCTATGCGAGTAATCGGCACCGCCGGACATGTAGATCACGGCAAATCAACCCTCATTGCTGCACTGACGGGGGTGCATCCCGACCGGCTTAAAGAAGAAATTGAGCGCGAGATGACCATCGAACTCGGCTTCGGATGGCTGACTCTGCCTGATGGCGAAGAAATTGGGATCGTGGATGTTCCCGGCCACCGCGATTTTATCGGCAATATGCTCGCCGGTATCGGCGGGATTGACGCGGTCGTGCTTGTCATCGCCGCGGACGAGGGCGTGATGCCCCAAACTAAAGAGCATCTCGCCATCCTTGACTTGCTCAAAATCCCCAGCGGAATGGTTGCTCTGACCAAAATCGACCTCGTCTCCGACCCCGAATGGCTTGACCTCGTTGAAGCTGAGATTCGCGAGAGCCTCGCCGGAACCGTCCTCGAGGGTGCGCCCTTCGTGCGCGTTTCCTCCAAAACGGGCGCGGGGCTGGATGAATTTCTCGGCACTCTCAGTAAATTACTCAAAAACAAACCCACAAAACTCGATCTCGGTCGTCCGCGCCTACCCATTGACCGCGCCTTTAGCATCGCCGGTTTTGGCACGGTCGTCACCGGCACCCTCGCCGATGGCAAATTAAGTCTCGGCGATGAAGTTCTCATTCTCCCCTCCGCAAAAAAGGGGCGCGTGCGCGGTCTCCAAACTCACAAAAAGAAAGAAGAATTTTCCGTTCCCGGCAGTCGCACCGCTGTCAATATCTCCGGCGTTTCGTTGGAGGATATTCGGCGCGGCGAAGTGGTTACCAAACCCGGGCAATATCAGATTACGCGCCGTTTGGATGCCAGATTTCGTCTCTTGGAGGATATTTCTCAACCGCTGAAACATAATACGGAGGTGAAACTCTTCGTTGGCGCGAGCGAGACGATCGCGACCTTGCGCCTGCTCGGCGTAGAAACGCTTAATCCCGGCGAAGAGGCATGGATTCAGCTTGAATTGCGCGATCCTATCGTCACCGTGCGCGGCGACCGCTATATTTTGCGCCGTCCCTCCCCTGCCGAAACGCTCGGCGGTGGCGTGATTGTGGATGACCAGCCCAAGGGTCGGCATAAACGCTTTGATAAAAAAATCATCGCTAAATTAACATCTCTTGCCGAAGGCTCGCCCGCAGATGTGTTGCTCGAAGTCTCCCTCGCCAAAGGCGCGGATACGCTCGAAAACCTTGTCAAATTGGCGCGCCTCGAAGAAGCGGAGTCAAAAGAAGCAATAGAAGAACTTTTCGCCGAAGGAAAAATCGTCTCATTGGAGAAAGATTATCTAATCGCTTCTGCTCAATGGGAGGAACTAAAAACACGGACTTTGCAGATGACGAAAGCCTACCACGAGAAATTCCCGCTACGCGGCGGAATCCCGCGCGAGGAGTTGAAGAGTAGGTTGAAGATCAACGCCAAACTCTTCAACGCGATGCTCAAAAAACTCTTTAGTGCGAGAATGTTGGAGGCGCGCGCTAAGTCGGTCGCCGAGTCTACGCACAGAATCGAGTTTGGAAGCAGCGAGCAAGCCAAAATTCACGCGTTGATGCGGCGATTCGAGCAGAATCCCTTTTCGCCGCCGACCGTCAAAGAATCCCAAAAAGAAGTTGGTGATGAAATTTTCAACGCTTTGATCGAACGGGGCGAATTAATCAGCCTTTCTGCAGAAATCGCCTTTCGCAAATCCGATTACGAAAAAGCAGTCGAAATAATAAAGGCATATTTGGCAAAAAAGGGCAAAATCACGGTGGCAGAAACGCGTGATTTGCTTGGCACGAGCCGCCGCTATGTGCTGGCTCTGCTCGAAAACTTAGACTCGGCGGGAATTACGAAGCGCGAGGGCGATTTTCGAGTGTTACGCTAATGTGCGGACGATTTACGCTGACGGTTAATCCTGCTGATTATTTAACGGGCTTTCGCTTCCCGCCCATTTTTGCACCGCGCTTCAACATCGCCCCGATGCAACCGCTTTTGGCGATTCCCAACGATGGGCGCAATGCGGCGACATTTTTTCTGTGGGGCTTGCTCCCTTTTTGGGCAAAAGACGCGGCAATGGCAGCACGGATGATTAATGCGCGCGGAGAAACCCTTGCCGAAAAACCATCTTTTCGGGGCGCATATAAATATCGGCGTTGTCTGATTTTGGCAGATGGCTTTTACGAATGGCAAAAAGTAGCGGGGACAAAAAAGAAAATTCCACATTATATTTTCATGAAATCGCGCCAGCCCTTCGCCTTTGCGGGGTTGTGGGAAGATTGGGAAAGCCCCGATGGCTCACGCGTGAAAACCTGCATTATCATCACCACCAAGCCGAACGAGTTGGTCGCATCAATCCATAATCGGATGCCGGTCATATTGCCGCCAAATGTCTTTGGGCAATGGCTAAATAGAAATCCGCATGTCGATTTGCAATCTTTACTCGTCCCTTATCCTGCTGAGGGCATGGACGCATATCCGGTCTCTGACATGGTAAACAACGCCGCCAACGATTGTGCCGAGTGCGTTGTGCCTACGCAATTTTTGGATTAAAAATCTCTCATCCTCTCGCTTGACGCTGTTTTTTCATCGTGATATGATGCCAAACAGTGAATTCTATGGATAATAAACGAAAGAACGAGATACCCGACTCGAAGCAGGGGGGGGCTCCCGACAGAATATCGGGACAAGATGCCGAAACGGGACAAATTCCCCGCTCCGAACGCGACCCAAGCCTGCTTACCCGCTGGATGGAATTATTGCTCCAGTTGGGCTTGGGTGAATCTACCTTGCGCGTGGCGACCAACACTTTTCTCTTTGTCGCCCTTGTTGGGGTTATTTTCCTGATGCGCGGCTTCTACAAAGATACCTCCCAAGCGGATTCCAGCGAAAGCACCGCCGAACTCGCAACTTTACCCACCCAAGCTGTTGAACTGGAAGATGAAAACTTGCCTTTGAATTTGAATGCAAGAGGTATTCCGCGTATGGCGATGCTGCATACAACAATCCCATCTCGCCCGCGTCAGGAAGTGACGGTGTACACCGTTCAGGAAGGGGATACGATCTTCGGGATTTCTGAAAAATTCGGATTAAACCCACAAACGATTTTATGGGGAAATTATAATATCCTGCTCGATGATCCACATCGCCTTAAGGCTGGGCAAGAATTGAGCATTTTGCCCGTTAATGGCACTTATTATGAATGGCAAGACGGGGACGGTCTTAATGGCGTGGCAGAATTTTTTGGGGTTGAGGTAGAAGATATTGTTGAGGCTCCTGCCAATAATCTAAATTTAAATACGATTGGCGATTATACTCACCCTAATATAGCCCCTGGAACAATGCTGGTTGTCCCCGGTGGCGAAAGACTCTTTATCTCGTGGAGTGCGCCGATCGGCGTAACGCGTGAGAATCCCGCTGTGGCAAATGTTCTTGGCGATGGAGCTTGTGGCCCCGTTGAGGGTGGAGCTATTGGTTTTGGTACTTATGTCTGGCCCGGAGTACATCATTATCTCTCCGGCTACGATTGGTCGCCTGAGACTAACCATCGCGGCATTGATATTGCCGGTCATACCGGCGAGGCGATTTTTGCTGTTGATGCAGGTGTAATCGTCTACGCAGGCTGGAATGATCGCGGCTACGGAAATATGGTAATGATAGATCACGGCACCGGATTTCAATCTCTTTACGCCCACATGAGCGCGCTCAATGTCGTCTGTGGGCAGAGCGTTGGGCAGGGCGAGGTAATCGGCGCATTTGGTAGCACAGGGAACTCATCTGGCTCCCATTTACATTTTGAATTGATGACTTCGCTTTGGGGAAAAGTTAACCCTTGGGATTTTTTGCCCCCCCCGTAAAAAAGAAAAGTTGCCTTGTCAAAGCATTTGGACTCGGCTATAATCTCGCCGCATTAAGGGCGCGTAGCTCAGCTGGTTAGAGCGCACGGTTCACATCCGTGAGGTCGTGGGTTCGAGTCCCTCCGCGCCCATTAAAAAACGGGGTTTGGCGGTTAAAATCCGCCGCCCCGATCTTATGAATGAGTCGCAGATACATCACAGAAAGCATCCTGATCCCAGCGTCTCAGAGTGTTTTGTGTATTTAAACCCAGAAACTGCTTATCTGGAGCTAACCATGCCTACTACCTTTGAATCTCTCCCTAGTTATATCAGTCTAAATGAAGCTGGCAGACGTCTTGATCTCAATTTGCTTCGCTTGCAAGACCTGATTCGCGCTGGTACACTGAATGCAGCGAGAATAAAAGGAGAAACGGTCGTGGACGAAGAAAAGGTAGACGAAATAGTATCTAAGCCCAAGAAGGAAGACCTCGAAGAGTATAAGCAGTTTGCTCACTTGGCGGGGAAAAAAATTTGGGCTACTGAGGCTGCGAGAAGGTACGGAGTTTTGCGATCTACAATTAGCCGCTGGGCTAGGCTTGGTTATA
>JAOZOM010000195.1 GCA_029933275.1 Anaerolineales bacterium
CCGCCTGAGGGATTCACCGCGCAAGCAGGTTTATCCGGGAGCGATACGCCGTAGTCCACGTTCGGGAGATGTGCTTTTCCGGAAGCGGCAAAGGGACCACCTTCCCCGTAACGGCAGAGTCCCATATCCTCATAAGTCTGGATTTCAGAAGAAGTGTAGGCATCGTGCAATTCAACAAAGTCCAGTTCATCAAGCGGATGCTCGATCCCTGCCTGCTTATATGCCATATTTCCTGCCGTGCGCCCCGCTCGGAAAGAGTGAACGCCCGGATAGCGCGTGCCGTGATCCCAAAGTTTTTTATAATAAGCGCGAGTATCATCCGAACCTTTTTCTTCGGGGGTGGCGTAGTTTTCCATAAAATAATCATAGCCAAGATGTGGACGATCAGACATGCGCATCGCATCCGTGCCGCGACCAATGCCAGTTACCTTGACGAGCGGGCGGGGAATCTTCGCTCCGGCATCTTCGAGGCGTTTTAGCCCCTCTTCCGAAACGAGAATGGTCGCCGCCGCGCCATCCGACATCACGCAAATATCTTCGCGGGTCAGGGGCCATGCCACCATCGGCGAATTGCGGACATCTTCAATGCTTAATTTTTTCGGTTTCTGCGAATAAGGATTATGGAAGGCATTAGCATGATTTTTCACACTGACATGCGCCAATTGCTCCGGTGTTGTGCCAAATTCTTTCATGTGGCGCGTCACCATCATCGCATAGTAGCCAGAATAAAAACCTCCGACAGGGTAATCAAAAGACACATCGGAGGCTAAAGCAATAAATTCGTTTCCTTTCCAAGTTTCCACATGGGACATGGTTTCAAAACCATAGGTGACGCAAATATCCATGTGTCCGCTGGCAACAGATTTCCAACCCTCTTGGAAACAGAGTCCACCGGTCGCACCGCCACCCTCTACACGGTGACTAGGTTTGGGCGTTAGTCCCAAATAGTCTTGTGCCATAATAGCAGCCATTAACTGACGGGAAAAATGGTCTGAAAAATACGAAGCCACAGAGCCGTCTATTAGACGTGTCGCGGTTTCAAAATCCAAACCAATATCAGCGAGGGCATAATCATAAGCCTCTTTGATAACAGCCTGAAAGTTTTTATCAGGACGGGCTTTTGCAAATTTCGACACCCCTCCCGAGATCGCATATACAGGTCTCATTAAACTGTTCCTCCTTAAGTGAAATTTTTCTACCCGTTGGTAGATAGCTTTATTGTAATGGAAAAATAAGCGTTTTTCTAAAGATTCCCCTCTTTTCCCTCAAAAACGCATAGCATTTGAAAGCGATCACACAATTTTTTGCTCGCAAATTTCTCTATACCCGCATCCCCGACAACGCGCCGCCGATTCATGTGAGCAAGCCACATTTTTGCGGCGTTCATCCCTCCGCATTTCGGCGAGAATATCTAGCAAAGCGGATTCGAGCGTGGCGGTGTAATCGACCGCAAAATCGCGGTTTCGATAATGGATAATTCCATAAGGCGGACGTTTTCCCATCGTTTTATGCACCAAATAACAATAAGATGCCAATTGATAGATATGCGAATCATAAGGTGCATCTGGGGCATTACTAGATTTAACTTCTACGGGGATGATTTTTCCGTTTCGCTCCACAAGATAATCTGGCTTGCCGGTAAGACGCATCGAGGCATCGTAAAGAGGCTTCTCCACCCGCCCCCATTGACTAGTATCTGTATAAATTACCCGTCCGCCCGGTAACCCCGTTTTCCTCCGCTGACGGTTGGACTGCCAGAAGAGAAAAATAGCGATAAGGAGGAGGGTGAGGGAAATGTAGGGCATGTTTGAAGGTTGAAAGGTTAGAATGTTGGAAAGTTTTTTCAACTTACCAACATTAAAGGATTTGTGCGGTACAGTAGGAGACCAACATCACCAACGCAAGCAACAAGAGAATAATTGCCAGCGTGCGCGTTAGCCCCGCCGCGACGACTTGCCGTCCGTGCGCTTCGTGCATCTTGGTTCCAGTAGCCATCTCGGCTTGATTAGCGGATTCAGCTCCGTTTTTCTGATACCACCACGCACGGCGGCAATAAAGATATGAGCCAATTTCGGATGAGCGGATTGTTTTCATAGAGGGTTTAAGGTTAAATGTTGAAATGTTGAAGGTTTCTAAACTTGCTAACTTGCAACTCAAAATAGCACATTTATTCTAACAGATTTTTGCGTTTATAATATGCCCTATGTCTAAAATAAAATTCTTCCATCCTATTGAAGTTCGCTACGGGGATTTAGACCCGCAGGGGCATTTAAATAATGCCAAGTATCTCACTTATTTCGAACAAGCGCGCGTTGCTTATTTGATTAAGCTAGGATTATTCCAAAAAGGCTTATCTTTTCTCGAAATTGGGATGATCATTGCTGATATTCATATCATTTTCCACGCACCGGTTTTATGGGAGACTCCTGTCAAAGTCGGGGTAGGAATCTTGAAGCTGGGGAATAAATCTTTCGTTGTAACGCAAAATATCGTCCACGCTGAAACGGGGGAGATCTTTGCTTCGGGCGAGGTGATTATGGTAGCGTATGATTATCATACCGAAAAGACCATTCGCATCCCCAATGAGTGGCGCGAGAAGGTGCGCGCGTTTGAACATTAAAAGGTTGAAACGTTGGAACGTTAGAACTCTTGAAAGTTAGAAAAGGAAAAAACATGCTCCCGAAAATTAATACACGAAATATGCTCGATTTTCTTGTAGATTTGCTGAATATCCCCTCGCCAACAGGGTATACAGATAATGCAATTGCTTTCATTGGAGAGAGATTCGCCCAATTCCCTGATTTGACGATGTGGCGGACGAATAAGGGTTCACTGATTGTCAAATGGGACTCTTCGACAGGCTCAGAGACCGATGCTCCTCGTGCGCTAACCGCGCATACCGACACCCTCGGCGGGATGGTGAAGGTGATTAAGCCAAATGGTCGTTTGCAGATGACGAAGCTCGGCGGTCCCCTGTTGAACGGGATAGAAGGTGAGGGCTGCTGGGTATTCACGCAGAGCGGAGAAAAAATTCGCGGCTCCTATTTGATTAACAAGGCTTCGGTGCATGTCTATGGAGCGGAGGCGAGCGAGATGAAGCGTAGCGAGGAGAATATGGAAATTCGCTTGGACGCGCGCACTTCTTCTGCCGAAGAGACGCGCGAGTTGGGTATCCAAGTGGGCGATTTCATCGCTTTTGACCCGCGCGTGGAGGTGACGAATGGATTTATCCGCTCACGCTTCCTCGATGATAAGGCGGGTGTCGCGGCTATTTTCGGGGCAATTGCCTCTATAGCGGAAGCAAGCCTAAAACCCGCGCGATCCGTCTATTTCTTAATCAGCAATTTTGAAGAGGTCGGGCATGGTGCACCGGCGGGACTTCCCTCTGAAATATCCGAATTGGTCGCAATAGATATGGCGGCAATTGGTGCAGGGCAGACATCCGATGAATTCCACGCGACTATTTGTGTGAAAGATAGTAGCGGACCCTATCACCACGGGCTGTCGAATCATTTGCGGAGGGTCGCCGAGGAGAACGAAATCCCTTATAAAGTGGATATTTACCCCTACTACGGCTCGGATGCGAGCGCGGCGATGCGGGCGGGCGCAGATTTTGCACACGCACTGATTGGTCCCGGTGTGGGAGCATCACATAATTACGAACGCACGCATACTGAGGCGTTAGTGGCTACCGCACAGTGGATCG
>JAOZOM010000196.1 GCA_029933275.1 Anaerolineales bacterium
CTTTCCAATTTTCTCAGGCTGGGCAGTTACGATTATTCTATATTTTCATCGGGTGGGGAGCGGCGTAGAGCGGAATAGCCGATAACAATTAAAAGCAGGGCAATCGCCGTACCACCAAAGACAAGTGACCAAATTTTCACGTCAATCGTCTCCCACCAAGCGGGTTCGTTGATTTCTTGCGCCCAAGCAGGATTCCCCTTAGCGTGCTCTTCTCCCTGACCGGTTGTGCTATTGGTTGCGTTTCCTCCTGCCCCAACGGAGGGATTATTGCCAGTCTCCTCGGCGTGGGAAGCGGCATTAGCGACTCGGAGAGCATCGAGCTCTTCTTGGGTTGCGCCCGCGTTGAGTTGGGCTTGCTGACCGGGTGGAATCCAGTTCGGGTCTCGCATCCAGGGAGGTCCCCCGCCTCCACCTGTGGAGGGAGTCGCGACTTCGGGGGCGGTTGTTTCCCATTGGCGGATGAAACCCACGATAGCTTGAATATCCGATTCGACCATGCGGTCACCCCAAGTGGGCATAGCGGTTCCGGGAACACCTTGTGTAATAATCTGCTCGATGGCTAAATCCGGCGTTTCGGTGAGGAAGCCTTTGACGTTCAATGCCGGTGCGCGTCGTGTCCCTTCTCCATCCGCGCCGTGGCACATGGAACAGCTAGAGGCGAAGAGGGCTTCTCCGAGGAGGAGAGATTCTTCTGTGGTCACAATGGGAACATCCGGCGCGGGGATTGCGCCCAGTTCAACTTCGTCCCAGCGGGTGACGAGGGTGACGAGGGCGCTGATCTGGTCTTCGGCGAGGGTGCTGTTCCAGCCTGCCATGAGCGTGCCGGAGACTCCCAGCGAGATGATGCGATTTAGCTCATCGGGAGCAGTTTCGCGGACGAGGGGATCATTTAGAGCAGGCGCGAGTGAAGTCCCTAGCCCATCTGCGCCATGGCAGGCGACACACTCGGAGGCAAAGATGGTGATGGCTTCTTGGAGAATGGCACCTTCGTCTAATGCCGCGAGAGAAGCATATAAATCGGGATCAGGCTCGGTTGAGAAGGGAAGAAGCGGAGCCAAGCCCAAATTCACGACTCTGTCTTGGGTCGCCATCCAATCCCCAAATTGAATCAGCGCGGCTAATTCTTCCACCTGATAATCGCTGAGCGGTCCACCATCGCTTTTATTCCACGCGGGCATAGCGGTATCGTACCGTCCGCGATTAATGGTTTTGAGCAATTCGCCATAATCCATCGAGCGGAGACCTTCGTTATTGAGCGAAGGAATAGAGCCGATGCCTTCGCCGCTTAGCCCGTGACATACGGCGCAATTTTCAGCATAGAGGCTCATTGACTCGTCGAGTTGCACCGCTAGAATTTCATTTTGTGCGCTTTCGAGGCGATCCGGTTCTTGGAGCGCATAAAAGAGGACAGCGAAAACAATTGCTTCGGTGGCGAGAATACCTAAAACGATTTCTATTACCCGTATCCATTTTTGTTTTATCATGCGTACACCACCTGTGAGGGGTCGAAGCCCTGACGGGAGATTGTTTTGCCCGTGTCTACGACTACTTGCCCTTCTACAAAAGCGACCGGGAAGAGATCAAGAGGGCGGGGCGCGGGCGGATTAAGGACATCGCCGCGCGTGTCAAATTTCGAGTTGTGGCAGGGACAGATAAACTGGTTTTCGGCTTGCTCCCACGGGACGGTGCAACCGAGATGGGTACAGCGATGATAGAGAGCCATGAAGCCCCCGTCATCGAGGCGAGCGAGATAAAATCTGCCGTTGGTGATATGAGTGATAGAGCCGGGCGGAAAATCGTCTATTGCTCCGGCGGAGAGAATGCTGCCGAATTCCCCTTCTGCTAAACGAGGTTGGAGGTAGGCGAGAAAGATTCCGCCAAATTCGAGCAAAGCGACTCCGCCCAAGCCTGCCCAAATGATCTTTAGAAAATCTTTGCGAGAGATGTTTTCATCTACGGGTGTTGTTTTCATGGGGTGTTCCTTTTTTCAGAGACTTTAGACTTCAGACTTTAGCTTTTAGCTGATGTCTGATAACTGAGGTCTGACAGCTTAATGCAATACAGGCATATCCCAGGGCCAGTACAAGCCCATGCCGGGACCGCGGAAGAAGATGCCGACTACCGTGAGGATAAAGATCGCGGTAAAGAGGAAGACAAAGAGGAAAAGCACGCGTTCTTCTACCGAGGCTTGGAATTTGGTCTTGACCCATTCATCAAGCAAGATTAATCCCAACGCGATAACGGAGAAGGGAATTAGCCCGTTGGAAATCAAACTATCCCAATTCGGGAGCCAGACATCCCACCGAATGACAAATTCATCCAAAACCACCCAAAGCGGCGTGGAAATGAACGAAATGCCAAGCGCGAGGATACTTAGTAAACGTCCCCGCTCGGAGCGGAAGTAAACGCCCACGCTTTCGAGATTGACATCATAAAAGGGGAGAAAGGCGAGCGCAACGAAAAAGATAGTCGGGATAATGATCGCACCTACGAGGGGATGAAAATGTAAGAGCAATTCTTGTAAGCCAAGAAAATACCACGGGGCTTTGGCAGGATTCGGGCTAATATCGGGATTGGCAATTCCCTCCAGCGGAGCGGCGACCAACATCGAGAAAACCAAGAGAGCCGCAATCCACAAAACCGCCCAAACCGTTTCTCGGCGTATCAAATGCGGAATAGTCGTCACCCGTTCTTTTTTCTCTTCTTCCTTCTTAAGGCTACGCGGGACAGACAAGCCACCGTCTTTGCGGATACGCCAAAAGTGAAAAGATGCCAATCCGAAAATAGATAAGGGAATGAATGAGATGTGCAGGGAGTAAAACTTAAGCAGGGTTGCCCCACCAACTTCGGGCCCGCCGAGCAAGAGTCGGCTGAGTGCGTCCCCAATGAAGGGGAGGTAAGTTAACACACTTGTCCCGACCGTGATCGCCCAAAAAGCCAATTGATCCCAGGGAAGCAAATATCCGGTAAAGTTGCCGAAAAGCACCAAAAGGAGCATCGCCACGCCAATCAGCCAGTTGGTTTCGCGCGGCGGGCGGTACGCTCCTGTAAAGAAGACGCGTAAAAGATGCAAAACAGAGACCACGATGAGCAAATTTGCTGACCAGTGATGCAAATTGCGAATTAATGACCCAAACCAGACATTGGAATTCAACGCCAGAATATTAAGGTAAGCATCGGGCGCGCTGGGCGCATAATTAATCTGGAGCATCATCCCCGTCACGCCAAGCATTCCCAAGAGCAAGGCAGAAAGTCCGCCCAGCCCCCAAGAATAAGTCCACTTCATCGTGCGGCGGTCAATCTTGGTCGGGTGAATATGCAGAATCAGGTTGTTCACCACCATCAGCATCCGCCCGCGATCATCGGTGGGGGATTTGTTGGGACCTAAGCGATCCCAAATCCGTTTGAAGATATTGGCTTTTTCTTCCATAAAATTATCCTTGTGAATGAGTAATCACCATTAGTATCTCTGAGGAAAATAAAGTCAAGGTAAAGCAAATATGAACAAATTATAAAGAAAAAGACCTCAGACCTAAGCCTTTTTTTACTGCTTCTACCGTTTTTTGTACCCAAAGGGCATAGATGGTTTGTACACGGATGACACGGATTTCACGGAGAATCCTTGAAAAGAACGGAGAAAAACGTTCAATATTGAGCGTTTTTTCCGTGTAACTCCTTGAAATCCGTGTACAAAAG
>JAOZOM010000197.1 GCA_029933275.1 Anaerolineales bacterium
GCAACGACTGCGCGGCAATAAGGCTGGTTAGCATTATTCGCAAAATAATTTTGGTGATACGCTTCGGCGGGATAGAATTTTTCAAAGGGGACAATCTCTGTCACGATGGGATTTGTCCATAGCGTCGTCACATCGGCGATAATTTTCTCAGCAGTTTCTTTCTGTGCATCAGAATGATGGAAGATGGCAGAGCGATACTGTGTCCCTACATCCGCACCTTGGCGATTAAGAGTGGTTGGGTCGTGAATAGCGAAGAAGACGTGCAGGAGGTCTGCAAAAGAGATGATTTCTGGGTCAAAGCTGACCTGCACCACTTCGGCATGTCCCGTTTCGCCCGTGCAAACGGCTTGGTAGCTGGGATTTAGCACGCTGCCGCCAGAATAGCCAGATTCCACTTTAATGACACCTTTTAGATCGGCGTAAACAGCTTCGAGACACCAAAAGCATCCGCCAGCGAGGGTTGTGACTTCTTGGGGCATGGGGTTTTCCTTTAAAAACGTAGGGGCGGATCTCAGATCCGCCCCTACGTTAAATCCCCTCTCCCTGAGGGCTAGGGTGAGGGGATTTTAACGGTATTAAGCTACAAGCTCAGGCTCTGTTTCTTCAACGGGAGCAAGTTCCTTAACAAGGATGATTTCTCCGCCGTCGTCCAAATCCACGAGGATGGTATCGCCTTCCCCAAAGCGTCCCGCGAGGAGGGCATCCGAGAGAGGATCCTCCACCATTTGCTGGATGATGCGTTTGAGTGGACGTGCGCCCATTTCGGGATCGTAGCCGAACTCGCCGAGTTGATGGAGGGCAATCGGCGTGGCGTTGAGTTCCAAACCATGTTCCACGAGGCGGGCGGAGACTTTATCCAGCTCGAGGGAGACGATTTGTTGAATATCCTCTTCGTTGAGGGCGCGGAAAACGACCACGCCATCGAGGCGATTGATGAACTCAGGGCGGAATTCGCGTTTGAGGGTTTCGGTGAGTCTCTTGCGCATTTCTTCGTACGAAAGACGTTCTTCGGTTTCTTTATCTTGTTTGAGTTGGAAACCGAGCGAGCCTTGTTTTTTGATTATATCCGCACCGACATTGGAAGTCATCACGATAATCGCGTTGCTGAAATCCACTTTATGCCCGCGAGCATCGGAGAGATGCCCTTCTTCCATGATTTGGAGGAGCATATTATGCACTTCACTATGCGCCTTTTCGATTTCATCGAAAACGATAATCGAATAGGGGTGGCGGCGAAGGGCTTCGGTGAGCTGACCGGCATCTTCGTAGCCGACATACCCAGGAGGCGCACCAACGAGACGGCTGGCGGTGTGACGCTCCATAAACTCGGACATATCAAGTTGGATGGCGGCGTCCTCGCTCCCAAACATGAACTTGGCGAGGGTTTTGGTGAGTTCGGTTTTGCCTACGCCAGTGGGACCTAAGAACATCAGCGAGCCGATTGGGCGTTGCGGGTCTTTCAAACCGGCACGTGCGCGGCGTACGGCACGGGCGATGGTTTCTATCGCTTCATCTTGCCCGATAATTTGCTCGTTTAATTCTTCTTCCATGTGCAAGAGCCGCTCGGATTCTTCTTGGGCAAGTTGCATCAGCGGCACGCCTGTCCACATCGAGACCATTTCGGCGATGTCTTCGGTATTTACAACAGGGCAAGTGGCGCGGTCCCAGCTGGTGCGAAGTTTCTCGATTTTTTCTTCGATCAATGCTAAGTTGATGTCTATGGCTTTTAATTCTTCTTCTTTGCCTTCTTCTTGCGCCAAAGTACGGCTCTGGCGGATCTCTTTTAACTTGGCGTAGAGGGCTTTTGCTTCTTTTGCTGCGGGGGATTTGTACATCCGTACCCGTGAGGCGGATTCGTCTATCAGGTCGATTGCTTTGTCGGGCAGGAATCTCTCCGAGATATACCTTGACGAGAGCTGGGTTGCCGATTCTAGAGCTTCGTCTGAGATGACGAGGTGATGATGCTCCTCGTAGGCTTTGCGGATGCCCTTGAGAATCTCAATCGTCTCTTCTTCGGAGGGTTCTTCGACCACAACAGATTGGAAACGGCGTTCTAACGCGGCATCCGCTTCGATGCTGGTGCGATATTCGTCCATCGTGGTTGCGCCGATTACTTGGAGTTCGCCGCGTGAGAGAGCTGGTTTGAGGATATTTGCCGCGTCTACCGCGGATCCCGCTGAGCCTGCGCCAACCAGCATGTGGACTTCATCTATGAAGAGGATTGCGCCTGATTTTTTGAGTTCGTCAATGACGCGTTTGAGCCGCTCTTCAAATTGACCGCGATACATTGTCCCGGCAACGAGCGAGCCAACATCGAGTTGCATGACTTGTTTCTTCATCAATGGAGCGGGGACATCGCCCTCGATTATGCGTTGGGCTAATCCCTCCACGATGGCGGTTTTGCCGACTCCGGGTTCACCGATTAGGGCGGGGTTATTCTTTGTGCGGCGTGCGAGGATTTGGATAACGCGCTCAATTTCCATTTGCCGACCGATGACGGGATCGAGCTTCTTTTCTTCAGCGAGGGCGGTTAGATCGGTAGCGAGTTGGTCGATAAGCGGGGTCTTCTTCTGTGCTTTTTTAGCGGAAGCCTGCCGTGAGCCACGCGCGTTCGGCGATTTTGTTTGGGTGGGGAAAGATGTCCCTTCGTTGAGAATCCGCCGGACTTGTTTGCGAATCTGCTCGGTGGTTAATCCCATTTTATCGAAGACAAATTTGACCGTTCCTTCACTTTTGGTGAGGGCGAGGAGGAGGTGTTCGGTGCCGATATAGTGATGCCCCATCGTGCGGGCTTCTTCGATTGCTAATTCGAGGACTTGTTGAGTATCGGGGGCGAGGTTGAGTTTTTTGCTGGCGGGCGCACTGGGATAGTTCTGGTTGACGCGTTGAATGATTTCGCTCACGCGTTCGGCTTCGAGGCCGAGTTCGTAAAGGGCGCGACCGGCTACTCCGCCGCCTTCGAGGAGAAGACCGAGTAGGAGGTATTCTGTTCCGAGATTTTCTTTGCGAGCTTTTTCAGCCTCTTGATGGGCGAGTCCTAAAGCTCGGCGAGCACGCTGAGTGAAGCGTTCCATGCTTGCCATAGTTGGCTCCTGTTTTTTTTAGAGTAATCAGTATTCGGTAGATTGTTGAATTAGTATGTCAGTAAACCAGTATTTAGTAAGTCTGTGGTCAATTAGATAAAAATAGTCTGTTTTGATTGTACCAAAGATGGGAATTGACTGTGTAGGAAGAAAGTTAGAGAAATTTGCTCCTTTGGTCGCTATTCTACGGGTCTCTCGACTACCAGACTAAACAACTACTCGACTAAATGACTATCGATTATCTCCATCTCCGTGAATTTTGCCGCGCTCTAAACGAGAGTAGAGCTTCTTTATATTATATGCTGCGACTTCATCGAGAGTTAAATCGAGTTCGGTGGCGAGTTGGGCGAGATACCAGAGGACATCGCCAAGTTCGGCTTTGAGCGCGGATTTGCTCTCGGCGTTGATTTCGCCGCCTTTATCTCGGAAAATTTTCTTAATTTTTCCTGCAACCTCGCCCGCTTCGTTCACAAGCCCCAACGCGGGGTAGATGATTGGGTCTCCAATGGCGGGATATTTTGCAGTTTTGCGAGATTTTTCTTGATAATCGTTGAAGTTCATATTTATATTTTCCTTAAATCAATACCTTTGCTAAAACAAATTTTTATGATT
>JAOZOM010000198.1 GCA_029933275.1 Anaerolineales bacterium
AAATAAAATGATTAATACCCTGAAAAACTCCCCCTGCTCAAATGCCCTCTTCCGCCGTTTGGAACGCTACCTTCTCTCTGCGCGCTGGGGCGTAATCATTGCGGCTGCGGCAATTTCTGGATTCGAGGGCTTTCCCGGCGGGAGTCTTGTTCCGGTGCTGCCACTGTGGGGGATATTTTTTCTTCTCAACCTTTTCCTGAGTGTCTATATTTGGAAAAGAGAGCCTTTTTACAAAAACAAAGCCGCTCTTCTCCTCAGCATAGATTTATTGCAAACCACACTCATCCTATTGCTGACGGGCGGCTACCGGAGTGCCTTTTTCGTTTTCACCCTTCTCCTCGCCGCCGAAATCGGCATAGTTTTTAGTTGGAATATGGGGGTTTCGTTATTGGTTGGAAGCGGGGTTTGGTTTTCTGCGATCAATGTACTGGGACAAACCAACGATCTACAAGCTTACGCCGCTTATGTTGTCGTCAGCAAATTTGCCACCTTTTTGGTTGTGGGCATATTAGTTTCAGCACTAAGCGAACAACTTCGCCGCGAAAAAGCCGCTTGTCAAAAAGCAAATACCGTTGCCGAACGCATGAAAAACTTAAATGCGCTTTTCTTCCGGTTGGGTGAAAGCCATTTTGACATCCAACGCACGCTGAATACCGTTATTGAAAACGCCTCTACACTCCCGCAGGTTCTTTTTACGATGGCACTTTTGCCCGCAGAAGAAAAAGATACTTGGGAAGTGATTGCTTCGAATCTAGAGAAACACCCTAAGGGAGAAAAGGTCGAATTGCTCGACTTGGAAAAATTCAGCCACTGCATTGGGACGGAATGCCCCGATTCGCTCTTGCGTTGGCTTGGTAGCACATCCCAAACAGATTTGCTTGCCCTAAGCTTATCTGCCGCGCCGAAACGATCGGGCTATTTGCTCATCGGCTACCCTCATTACGAAAAACCGGATGAGGAGACTTTCACTTATCTTCAATCTCTAGCGCAAGAAACAAATCTTGCTTTAAGAAACGCACAACTGTACACGCAAGAGATGGATCATATCGAGAAAATGCAACGCTTTGAACGTCTCCAAGCCACTTTTTTTTCGGCAATTAGCCATGAATTAAAAACGCCCCTTTCCGTACTCAAAATGTTGATGCCCTCTCTTACGCAACTCTCTAATTTGCCCGATTCCGTGCAAGCAGAAGTTTTGGAGAGCGTCTCACATAATTTAGACCGCCTTGAGGTATTGATTGGCGATTTGCTCGAAAGTGCGCGTCTTGAGGTCGGTTCGGTACAAATACGTCCGCGTCCTTTTTCACTATATCGGCATCTCGAAGAGATTTTTTCCGATCTATCCCCTTTGGCGGAGGGAAAAGAACAGTTTTTAGAAAGCAAGTTGTCGGAGAATGATTTGATGATTTTGGCAGATCCCACGCGTTTTGACCAGATTCTCTCGAATCTGCTCCTTAACGCAATCAAGTTTAGTCCAACGCGAGGCAAGATTCGGGTCACGGTCGAGACGGGCAAAGCCGAAGTCCAAATTTGCGTTCTGGATGAGGGTCCCGGTGTCCCTGCGGAAGATCGGCAACAAATCTTCGATAAATTTTATGTAGTCAAAGAGCAAAAAGCACTCTCCGGTGTTGGACTGGGGCTTTTTATCTGCCGCGAATTAGTCCGTTTGCACGGCGGGCGGATTTGGGTTGAAGATCGCTCTCAAGGTGGCAGTCAATTTTGTTTTACACTCCCTAACGAGGTCAGTAATGAAAAAAATCTTAATAATTGATGACGAAAAAGACCTAACCGCCGCCGTACGATTGAGCATCACGCTTCAAGAGCCGCAATGGCAGGTTTTAGAAGCGAACGATGCCGAAAAAGGCTTACTGATGATTGAAACGGAGAAACCGGATTTAGTGCTTTTGGATGTGCGGATGCCGGAACTATCCGGATACGAAGTCTTGAAGGAAATTCGCTTATATAATGATTTGCCCGTGATTATGCTCACTGTCCAAGATGACGAATTGGCAAAAGTGCGCGCGTTGGAAATGGGCGCGGACGATTATATTACCAAGCCTTTTGGCAATTTGGAGTTACTGGCGCGTATCCGCTCGGTTTTGAGACGCACCGATGGCGTGGTAGGGCAGTTGCAAAAAACATATCGGAACGGAGAACTGAAAGTTGATTTTAACCAACAAAAAGTTTTTCGGGGCGAGACAGAAATTCACCTAACCGGCACAGAATTTCAACTTTTAAGCCTTTTGGCGCAAAATGCCGGGCGGATTGTCCCCTCTGAAACTTTGCTGGGGCGCATTTGGGGTAGATACGCTTTGGATAGCGATTATCTGAAAGTATATATTCGCCGTCTACGTCAAAAAATTGAAAAAGACCCCGCAAAGCCGAAATATATCCAAACGGTGCGCGGGCAGGGGTATTATTTGGAGAAAAAACAAAAAAATCTCCCCCGACAAAGTGCCGGAGGAGATAGAGAAGAGACGATATAAAGTTTGCTACGCTGTGATTTCCTTTGGGAGGGCACTCGCCGCAGTTGCGCCGAGGGCAAGAATAACCAACCCGACAACGATATCGTTCCATAAAGCGGAAGTCGTTCCGCTATAAGAGAGTAAGAAGGGGGCAATAATCAGCCAAACACCGAGCGCGGCATTGACCCAACTCAACGTTTTGAGCGTGCTTTCATCTTTCACCAGTGCCGCCCAAATGCCTAAGATGACAAGAGCAACACCGAGAATGATCGCATCCCAAAGGGCGGTTTTCTCGGCTGAATAGCCAAAGATAAAGGGAGCCACAATTTCCCATGCGCCTAAAACGACGATCCACCAACTTAGAGACTTTGCTTTCTTCATGACATTTCTCCTTTAGATTTTTTCTGGTGCCTCGCACCAGTTATTTTTATCTAATCACAGTATAGAAGAAAGAGGTAAATAAAGACGTGAATAAAGGTTAATTTTTGGTGAATCTTTTGGACGGGAAGCCGAGAATCGCGCCTGAATTTAGGCTTGCTTCCGTTAAATGAGCTTTTCTAGCCTAAAATCACGTCCTTAACGATAATCAGCGCGGCAACTGCGAGCAATACCCAGCCAAAAACCTGTTTCACGGCTTTGGACTTCATCCGTCCTGCCATTAAACGGGAACCAAGCTGACTGCCGAGAAAAACTGCAATAACGGTAGCAAGCCAAATTGTCCAGTTTGGGTCGGCGGCAGTCGCCAAATGGGAGGTAAAGCTGGATAAGCCCGAAGCCGTCACGACCACAGCGGATGTTGCCGCGGCGGCTTTCGCCTCTAATCCGGCAATATAGAGGAGCGGCACGACAAAAGAACCGCCGCCGCGTCCAATTAATCCCGCGATGATGCCAAGTCCGCTTCCGGCGGTTAATCCCATTGTGACGCGCCCTTTTTTCGTCATCTCACCCCGTTTGGGCTTCCAGCCGGAGAGCATCAAAATTGCCGCGGCGGCGGTGAAAAGGGCAAAAAAGACCAAGAGCGGTTTAACTGGTAATTGGACGTTTAGCCAAACGCCAAGCGGCGCAAAAAGAACCATCGTAAGGGCAAAAGGTAGCGCCACGCCCCAATTAATTAGTTTTTTACGCCAATAGGTAAAGGTTGCCGAACCGCTGTTGATAATGTTAAGCAACATCCCCAGCGGGATGGCTTCGGTTTTGAAATCCATCCCCATCCAGTAGAGAATGGGGA
>JAOZOM010000199.1 GCA_029933275.1 Anaerolineales bacterium
GAGCAGTGGCCTTTTAAGCCATTGGTTGAGAGTTCGAGTCTCTCCGCGCTCACTGAAAAGCCCTCTTGTAAAGAGGGCTTTTTCTTTGCTTTTAGCCAAGCGGGATTATATCATTAGGGTGGAATACGGCTGTTAAAAATCTCTTAATATTTTATTTTTTGCCCCTGCTTAGCCTTCTTAAAATTCTGGCTCATTAAGACTTTGCGGTATCCCCGCCATATCTGGGAAAGATATAATTAACCTGAGCGCTTAACGACAATTAGAATTACCCATCAACGACAACTAGAAATGCCCACGCAAGGTGTGTTGTAAGCCGTTAGATTTCTTCCCCCCCCAAAAAAACAGTATGGGGTGCTGTCCCAGATATTAGGACACGCTAGTATTCATGCGACACTTTTGCATTATGGGAGTTTAGAAAATAAAGATTTGCAAAAAGCCTACCTAAAATACGCTCCGAAAATTGCGTGAATAATCGTAAGAAAACTATCCCGCGAGTTCTTATAAATCATGCTTGTTTTGATGGTAAATCCGCGGGACAATATATAAAAACGGTTACGTAATTTGAGCGTAAGGGTAAATTTAACGGGGCAACTAGCCTCTTAATCAATCGGTTCCTGATTCGAGTCCCAGGTCGGTCACTGAGAGAGACGGGTGAATCTTCACCCGTCTCTTTTTTTAATCTTTTCAAAAAATCAGAGAGACTTCCGAGGTTTTAAGGCAGAGACTCTAATTCGAGAAGAACCGTGTAAGATCCGGAGGTCTTTGATTCAGGAAATTGAGATGTTATCTGAATTCTCTGAATATATTCAGGAACTCACTCCACAATCTCTTCTCTAAAGAGACGTTTTCTGAAATAAAACGCCACGTTTACAAGCCCAATCATCACGGGGACTTCAACGAGGGGACCTATCACGGCGGCGAAGGCGGCTCCGCTGTTGATGCCGAAAACTGCTACGGCGACCGCGATGGCTAACTCGAAGTTATTGCTGGCGGCAGTAAAGGCGAGCGTGGTCGTTTGCGAATAATTTGCACCGAGAAGATGTCCTGTCCAGAAGGAAATCAGGAACATAACTACAAAATAAATCAGGAGCGGAATTGCAATCCGCACCACATCAAGCGGAATTTCTACAATCAAATTCCCTTTTAGGCTAAACATAATCACAATTGTAAAGAGGAGAGCAATTAAGGTCAGCGGGCTAATTTTAGGAACAAAATTTTCGTGATACCAAGTTCTCCCTTTTGCTTTGATAAGCATTGTTCGCGTCAGAAAACCAGCTAAAAATGGAATGCCTAAATAAATAAAAACGCTTTTGGCTATCTCTCCCATCGTGATTTGGACGACTACGCCGCGCATCCCGAAAAGGGGCGGTAAAACGGTGATGAAAAGATATGCGTAAACGCTATAAAACAAGACTTGGAAAATACTATTCAACGCGACCAATCCCGCCGCGTATTCGGTATCGCCGTGCGCGAGTTCGTTCCAGACGATGACCATGGCAATACAGCGCGCCAAACCGATCATGATCAAGCCCGCCATATATTCGGGATAGGCACGCAAGAAAAGGATCGCGAGCGCAAACATCAGCACGGGTCCGATAATCCAATTTTGGACAAGAGAAAGCATCAGGATTTTCTTGTTACGGAAGACATCCCCCAATTCTTCATACTTCACTTTGGCAAAGGGCGGGTACATCATCAAAATCAGCCCAATCGCAATCGGGATATTAGTCGTCCCCACCGAAACGGAGGCGTTGAAGTTTTTCACGCCTGCAGGGAATAAAAATCCAATCCCTACGCCGATTGCCATTGCGAGAAAAATCCACAAAGTCAGATAGCGGTCAAGGAAAGAAAGTTTTTGGCTTAGCTTTTCTGTTTTTGACATGGGAGGCTCCTTATTCATCAAATAGCTTTACAAAATACTTATGAAAGAATGACAAAGCACACGCTTGACAAATCTCTTTTTGAGTATATACTCCGATTATAATTCAAAAAATTGAATATAGGAAATCTGATGCAAGAATACGAAGACGAAATCAAATTATATAAAGCCCTCATGCACCCTGCCCGCCTCGCGATTTTATATTTATTGCGCGAGGGCGAAGCCTGCGTTTGTGAAATGGAGGCGACTTTTGGCTTTCGTCAGGCGTATATTTCGCAACAACTGATGGTTTTACGGAATGCCGGATTAGTGGCTAACCGTAGCGAAGGCACAAATAATTATTACCGTGTTATTCGCCCCGAGATTTTCAAAATCATGGATGCCCTTCGCCAGATGACGGGAAAAACGCCGGTACATCTCGAACCGGTTCCCGTCACTTGCGCTAATGCGGAGAGAGAAATAAGCCTTCCATCAATTCTTCTGGAGTAATCTTAACTTTTTGCTTTTTTTTACCTACAACCATTCAGATTTTAGAATGTAAGGAGTTTGTTTTGAATCAATCCATGCCAATTAAAGAAAATTTTCCGTGGAAAAAGATGAGCCTTGTGCTTTTTAGCCTCATCCTTTGGCTACTTGCCTATAACCTCATTGAGCCGCTCGCCAACTGGATCGCTTATACCCTTTTTTCTCAACCACAAGGCTCCCATTTAGGCGAATCGCTGGCTTTCTTCTTCTATGATGTGCCGAAAATTATCCTCCTTTTGGGCGGCATGATTTTCCTCATCACATTTTTGCGCTCTTTTTTCAGCCCCGAACAAACCCGCGCTTGGCTGGGCGGCAAACGCGAGGGCGTTGGCAATACCCTCGCCGCGTTACTTGGCGTAGTGACCCCCTTTTGCTCCTGCTCCGCCGTCCCGCTTTTTATTGGATTTGTGGAGAGCGGAATCCCGCTGGGCGTAACATTTTCTTTCTTGACGGCTACGCCGGTGGTCAACGAAGTTGCATTGGTGATGCTCTTCGGGCTTTTTGGATGGAAAGTGGCGGGACTCTATCTTGTAAGCGGCTTGGTCATTGCAGTATTGGCAGGGGTGCTGATTGGACGCTTGAATCTCGAACGCTACGTCGAAGATTTTGTCTGGCAAATAAAAGCCGGAGCGCAGGCTGAAGCAGGTTACAAACCCTCGTTAGAGGAGCGCATCTCCCAAGCTTGGGGCGCGACCAAAGAGATTGTGGGCAAAGTTTGGCTCTATGTAGTTGTCGGGATTGCGATCGGAGCAGGCATTCACGGTTACGTTCCCGAAGATGCTATGGCGACCATTCTGGGAAAGGGCGCTTGGTGGAGTGTTCCCGCTGGTGTGATTCTAGGTATTCCGCTTTATTCCAATGCCGCGGGCGTAATTCCCGTTGTCCACGCATTAATGGAAAAAGGCGCGGCGCTCGGCACAGTTCTGGCGTTTATGATGTCGGTCGTTGGCTTGAGCCTGCCCGAAATGGTCATCCTGCGGCGGGTATTGAAACCGCAACTGATTGGCATCTTCATCGCCATTTTGACGGTAGCAATCATCATCACAGGATATTTATTCAATCTTGTTTTATGACGAAAGTGTTCCTACTATAACGAACGCTTTGTAGTAGGAAAATACAATCACGATAAGGAGAACTAAAATGAATTCAATCAAAGTTTTGGGCACCGGATGCCCCACATGTCAACGACTGCTCAACGACGTAGAAAGCCTCGTTGAAAACAACAACTGGAATGCGGAAGTGGAATATATTACTGAGAT